>NZ_AFUG01000042.1:0-64000 GCF_000221545.1 Megasphaera sp. UPII 135-E | reverse complement strand
TTTCTTTTAGGAGAATTAAATTTTTTTTAGGGTTAGCTAGTGAAAATATTGATAACTAGAAGCGTTGATTTTAGAAATGTTCTATGCTAAGATAGCAATGATGGTTGTAAATACAAGATATATGAACCGGCATGTATTTATAGCCGATATTTGTCACGCCGTAGGAGGATAAAAACCTATGGAAAAAAAGAAAAAACAAACGGCTAATACAACTCAAAAAGGCAGAAGTGAATGGTTAGCTTTATGCATGACGATGAGTGCATTTGGATTTACGCTGTTTGGTTCTATTGGTATAGGCATTGCCTTAGGCTGTGTAATAGAACGCTATTTTCATATTAGTCCATGGGGAAGCATTAGCGGTGGCCTTTTCGGTTCCTTTTTTGGCTTTTATTCATTGTATAGACAAGCTATACGAGAAATTGAACGAGATGCGAAGGAAAAGAAGGGAGAAACCTAGTTGTGGAAGAGTTATTATACTATATTAAGCGAACACTATGGCAACTTGTGGCATTTACTTTGGTCGGTGCGGTGATTTTATATATCACCGGGTTGACATATATTGTGGCGGGCTGGTGTATTGGAAATCTTATCAACATGATTTATTTTGCCATGTTGGGAAGTCGTTCAGCACGAGCCATAAATTTACCGCCTGAACATGTAGTTCAATGCATTCGTGGGGGATTTGTAATACGTTTTTTGGTAATCTGCTTGGCAATGATTGTTATTGTTCATTTTCCTCAAATTCACTTAGGGGGTGTGATGGCAGGCTGCTTTTCGTATCGTATTATTATTTATATGGATGCAGTGTGGCAACATTTTCATGTACGGAAAAGAAAGGAGGCATAGCATATGGAAATGCATGCAGGACATCATTGGGTAGTTCAACTTCTGGGAATGCACGTTAACCTAGATACGATAATGGTGACCTGGTTGGTAGCTGTTATTGTCATACTTGTTTCGATCGGCACTACACGTGGTAGAGCGTTAGTTCCATCGGGAATGCAAAATGTGATGGAAATGGCAATTGAAGCGCTGATGACTCAATTTAAAGCCACCATAGGACCTAAGTATGGCCAAGTTGTTTCTGTATTATTGACGATGTTCTTTTTCATCTTTTTTGCTAATGAGTTAGGAATGATTCCAAGCCATGAGTTATTAGCATCGCCAACTACAGATTTAAATACTACGGTGGCATTAGCACTTATTACATCATTTTTAGTGCATATTTTGGCATTAAAAAATCATGGCGTAAAACGCTATTTTAAGCATTTTGTTGAGCCTTTTTACCCGTTCTTGATTATTAATATCATGGAAGAGTTTACAAAACCGATTACATTAGCATTTCGTCTGTTTGGTAATATTTTAGCTGGTGAAATCATGTTAGAAGTATTGTATTATTTGGTCCCCGCTGGTATTCCTATCGTGTGGATCGCATTTAGCTTAGTAATTGGTTTGATTCAAGCTTTTGTATTTACTATTTTAACGGCTGCTTATTTAGCACCATCAATTCAAGATTAAGAAAAAATATGTGGTTTGATAATTCGGGAGGTTATGTATCATGGAAAAAGCAATTGTAATAGCACTTACAGGATTAGGCGCTTTTATAGGTTTAGGTTTAGCGGCATTAGGCGCTGCTTTAGGGGATAGCCAAGCAGCAGCGAAGATGTTGGAAGGAACAGCTCGTCAACCTGAAATGGCGGGGAAATTGTTTATTAATATGTTGATTTCTATCGGCTTGATTGAATCTGTACCTATCATCATGGTAGTTATTGCTATTATTTTGGTATTCGCTAATCCGTTTGCAGCCATGTTCTAAGGTTGGTAAATTATGATATGCCATTGCGGTCAAGGAGGGAATACTGTTGGTTGATATTAATGGAACACTCATATTCCAATTCGTCAACTTTATCGTGTTGGTTTTAATTTTAGCTAAGTTTGCGTATAAGCCTTTATTAAAAGTAATGGAAGAACGGCGAGAACGTATTGAGACAGATTTGCACGAAGCCGCTCAAGCTAAAGAAGATGCAGCTCAACTAAAAGCAGATTATGAACAGCAATTACGAGATGCACGTGCACAAGCACAAGCGATTGTAGATAAAGCTGTAAAAGTGGCGGATCAAGAAGCTCAGGCACATGTACAAGCAATTCGTGAACAAATTGCTCGAGAAAAAGAAATCGCTCAAGCAGAAATTGTAAACGAACGTGAAATAGCATTGAAACAGATGCGACAAGAAGTAGTAACGCTGTCTATGGCTGTGGCAGAAAAACTACTCCATAAACATATCGATGATGACGTCAATGCAAAGTGGGTATCTGATTATTTAGATACATTGCCTAAACAAACAAAGGAAAGTTAATGATGATATCGGAAGCAGTGTATGAAAAGTACAGCCAAGCTATGTTCGATATTGCGGCTGAACAACATCAGTTGGAAGCCATTGGAAATGATTTGCGGCAGATTCGAGATGTATGGCAAGAAAATGAAGATTTACGAAAATTCATTTGTCATCCTCTACTTACACCGCAGATAAAAAAAGATACGTTAAAAAGTATTTTTGCTGCCGAGGTAGCACCTATTGTCATGCAATTTTTATACGTCATGATTGATCGAAAACGGGAATCTGTTATTGCGTTAGCAATTGATGGGTTTATCGCTTTGGTAAGGCAAGCGCAAGGGATTGAAGTTGCTAAGGTACGGGTAGTTAAACCGCTTTCATCGGCAGAAGAAGAAAAATTGATAACCGGTTTAAAAGCACTAACAGGTAAGAAGATCGAAGTATTGTATTATACGGATCCATCTATTATTGGGGGGATTGTAGTGCAAATTGGTGATCGGTTAATTGATGGCAGTATAAAAAGGCAGTTACAAGATTTGCAACTGAAGCTATTGGATACTGACGCAGTAAATGAGGTGACGGACGAACCATGAACATGAAGCCAGAAGAAATTACGGCGATAATCAAAAAACAAATTCAAGATTATAATGTTGAAGTAAATGTGGATGATGTTGGTACCGTTCTAGAAGTTGGCGATGGTATTGCGCACATTTATGGATTAGATAAAGTTATGTCCGGGGAATTGCTGGAATTGCCTCATGGTGTAAAGGGGCTAGCATTAAACCTGGAAGAAGATAATGTTGGTGCTGTATTGCTTGGTAATGATGCAGAAATTAAGGAAGGCGATACAGTAAAGCGTACGGGAAAAGTTATGAGCGTTCCTGTAGGCGAAGAAATGATTGGACGTGTAGTAAATCCTTTAGGGATTCCAATTGACGGTAAAGGAGCAATTAATACTACCGAATCACGATTAATTGAAGTGACCGCTTCAGGGATTGCGGATCGGCAACCCGTAAAAGTTCCGTTACAAACAGGGTTAAAAGCAATTGATTCGATGGTGCCTATTGGACGCGGTCAACGTGAATTAATCATTGGTGACCGTGGTACAGGGAAAACGGCGATTGCTGTTGATACGATTTTGAATCAAAAAGATAGTGATGTTATTTGTGTATACGTAGCTATTGGTCAAAAAGCATCTACCGTAGCACGTGTTGTACGCACATTGGAAAAGCATGGAGCCTTAGGATACACGATTGTAGTGGCTGCGACTGCATCAGATGGGGCACCGTTGCAATATTTAGCACCTTATTCAGGTGTTTCCATTGCAGAATACTTTATGTATCAAGGTAAAGACGTATTATGTGTGTACGATGATTTATCAAAACATGCTCAAGCGTATCGGGCAATGAGTTTGTTATTACGTCGTCCACCAGGACGTGAAGCGTATCCGGGCGATGTTTTTTACCTACATTCTCGGTTATTGGAACGGGCTGCGAAGTTGTCTGATGAATTAGGTGGTGGATCTATTACGGCATTACCTATTATTGAAACATTGGCAGGCGATTTATCTGCATATGTTCCGACAAATGTTATTTCTATTACGGATGGACAGATTTTCTTGGAAACAGAAGCGTTTAACGCTGGGATTCGCCCCGCTATTAATGTTGGTTTGTCTGTATCACGTGTTGGTGGTTCGGCCCAGATTAAAGCGATGAAGAAAATTGCCGGAACCTTGCGCTTAGATTTAGCACAGTATCGTGAATTGGCAGCATTTGCACAGTTTGGCTCAGATTTGGATAAAAGCACAAAGGCACAAATTGATAAGGGCGAACGGACAATGCAATTGTTGATTCAGCCGCAATATAAACCGATGAGCGTTGAAGATCAGGTATTGCAAATTTATTTGGCTGTCCATGATTATTTAATGCCCGTGCAGGTAAAAGAAGTAGCTGCTTTTGCAAATGGATTTATTTCTTTCATGCATAGTAATTATCCAGAAGTAGGAGAAAGTATTAAAAACACGAAAGAACTCGGTAAGGAAGCAGAAGACACTCTTTGTAAGGCGATTGAAGAATATACTAAGCAGTATGGTGCTTCTCATGAACTCATTAAAGAGGGGGAATAAGCTATGCCGAGTGCACGTGAAATAAATAGACGTATAAAATCCGTCAAAAATACACAGCAGATTACCAAAGCAATGAAGATGGTATCTTCTGTACGACTGCGCCGTGCACAAGAACGAGCTTTGGCAACAGCTCCGTATATTGCAAAGTTAGAAGGAATGCTAAAGCGTGTATCTGCGGCAGGTAGTAGCGATAATCCGTTATTGCAAGCTCGCAGTGAGATAAAGAAAATTTGTTATTTGGTGGTTGGCGCAGATAAGGGGTTGGCAGGTGCTTTTAATGCGAATCTTAATAAGGCGATGTCTGCTTCTATTACAACGCAGCCAAGAGAATCTTTTGTTTTGTTTGTAGTAGGGAGAAAGCCTAATGAATATTTGCAACATTTGCATATTACGGCAGATAAATATTGGAGTGGTTTTTCTGATAAACCCAGCTATACGGATGCAAAAGAGATGGCGCAAGCTGCGACAGAATTATTTCTTCAGGGCAAAGTCGATGCAGTTAAAATCATTTATACGCACTTTAAATCGGCATTAACCCAAGAAGTAACAACCATGGATATGTTGCCCTTGGCAGCTCCAAAAAGCGAAAAGCAGGGACCACAAGAGGAATATTTATTTATTCCTGAACCACAGTCTGTATTAAAAAATTTATTGCCTCAATATTTAGATATGATGGTGTATAATAGTTTGTTACAGTCTGCAGCTAGTGAATTAGGCGCACGGATGACGGCTATGACATCAGCTACCGATAATGCGGGTGAGTTGATTGAAAAATTAACCGTGAATTATAACAAAGTACGCCAAGCTGGAATTACAAATGAATTAACAGAAATTGTTAGTGGAGCCAATGCTCTGAAATAAAGAGTGGCCGTAAGAAAAGAAAGAGAGGAGAGCCTCTTCATGAGTAATAACATTGGAAAAGTAGTACAGGTTATCGGCCCGGTTATTGACGTGCGATTTGCTTCTGAAGCAGATTTGCCTGCTATTTATAATGCTATCCGTATTACTGGCGGAAGCGGTGAACGGGCTATTGATTTAATTGTAGAAGTTATGCAACATTTGGGCGATGATGTTGTGCGCTGTGTAGCGATGAGCTCTACGGACGGGGTTGTTCGTGGAATGGCAGCAGAAGATACGGGAAGCCCTATTAAAGTACCTGTAGGAGCAGGTGTGTTAGGACGTATTTTTAATGTTTTAGGACAAGCGGTAGATAAAGTTGATAAACCAGTAGAAGCACAGGAATATTGGCCAATTCATCGCACGGCACCTAAGTTTGAAGATCAGTCAACGGGAACCGAAATTTTGGAAACGGGTATTAAAGTAGTTGATTTGATCGCTCCATATGCGAAAGGCGGCAAAATTGGCTTGTTCGGTGGTGCTGGTGTTGGAAAAACGGTTTTAATCATGGAATTGATTCATAATGTAGCTACGGAACATGGTGGTTATTCTGTTTTCACTGGTGTTGGTGAACGTACCCGTGAAGGTAATGACTTATGGAACGAAATGAAGGAATCTGGCGTTATTAGTAAAACTGCACTTGTATATGGACAAATGAATGAACCACCAGGAGCACGTATGCGTGTAGGCTTAACAGGTCTTACGATGGCAGAATATTTCCGTGATAAAGAACACCAAGATGTGTTGTTATTTATTGATAACATTTTCCGGTTCATTCAAGCCGGTTCAGAAGTTTCGGCTCTGTTGGGTCGTATTCCTTCGGCCGTTGGATATCAACCTACGTTAGGGACAGATGTAGGGGCATTGCAAGAACGTATTACTTCAACTAAGAATGGATCTATTACATCGGTTCAAGCGGTATATGTACCAGCCGATGACTTGACAGACCCTGCACCAGCGGCAACGTTTGCACATTTGGATGCAACTACTGTATTATCACGGCAAATTGCTGAATTAGGTATTTATCCGGCCGTTGATCCTTTGGATTCAACATCACGTATTTTGGATCCGAATGTAATAGGAGAAGACCATTATAATACGGCTCGTGAAGTACAAGCTATTTTGCAGAAATATAATGATTTACAAGATATTATTGCTATTCTCGGTATCGATGAATTGTCAGAAGACGATAAATTGACGGTTGCAAGAGCAAGAAAAATTCAACGTTTCTTGAGTCAACCGTTTGCCGTTGCTGAACAGTTTACGGGACAACCAGGACGTTATGTACCATTAAAGGATACAATTGCCGGCTTTAAGAAAATCCTTTCTGGTGATTGTGATGATATGCCAGAACAAGCCTTTTATATGGTCGGAAATATCGAGGAAGCATATGAAAAGGCCAAGACTCTGAAAGGAGAATAGGCAATGTCTGAAACCAAGAAAACATTGCAGTTGGAAGTGATTACGCCAGATGCAGTGGTACTACAAGAAAAGGTAGATTTTATTATTGCTAGGGCTTTAGATGGAGATATTGGTATTTTACCAGGACATACCGCGATGATAAGTGCACTGGATATTCAAGAATTTTCATATGATCAAGATGGGACTAGACATATTTTGGCTGTTTCCGCGGGGTTTTTGGAAGTTCATGATGATGTGGTTACTATTTTGACTCCCGCCGCAGAACGACCGACAGATATTGATCTTTCTAGAGCTAATAGTGCTAAAGACAGAGCAGAACACCGGTTACAGGATAAGAAAGATTCGGATATTGATGTAGCTAGAGCAGAACTTGCTTTGAAACGGGCATTATGTCGGATACATGTAGTTAATCATTATCGAGGGCAATAAAGTCTTAGTATAGAATGCTAAAATTGGTGATCAAAAAATGTTAAGTAAAGCGGTTTATTGCGTGCATGTTTAGTCAATAGACCGCTTTTATTTTTGCTAAAAGTTTGTGGGGAAATTTTTTTATAAGAAATCATAATTTTCTTTTTTGTTAATTCTTTATTGATGCGAGTTTATGTGTTGAAAATAGTATTGATAAGATAAAATACGTAATACACGTGATTTGTTTGGTCTTTTGGAACTTTATTTAGGGTTTGAAAAGAAGACCAAAAAAGTATATAATTAATTAAAAATGAAGAAGGAGGAAATTATGAAATCTATTAGTGATTATGACATTTTAATTACCATATTACGTGATGATAAGACGATTGAAGAGCAGGTAAAAGCGACGGCTACCTCACCTAATTTGACCATGCTGGTGGATACCTATGTGGTGCATGGAGAGCATCCGCAGATCCGTTTTTTAGAAGTAAAAACGGATGATGAAGGAAAAGTAGATTTTCAGACAGTTCGCCATGTGCGGATAAAACAAGAAGATGTAGACGAATTAAATCGTTTATTACGGGAAGCCGGTAAATTTAAAGAATCTGTTAAGTCTACATTACATCCCATTTAACTAGGAGAACGGCTTAGCCGTTCTTGGTTATTTAGGTAGGAAACATAATAAAGGGGTTATGTATAAGGAGAGGGTATTATGAAATCGATTAAAGATTATGATGTATTTATTTCTATTCAGCATAAAGATCAACCGATTTACGAACAGATAAAAATAACAGCGACAGCACCGCACAAGAAAATTTTAGTAGACACGTTTCGTGTAAATGGAGAAGAAGATCGTTTCTTAGAAATCTGTTCAGGTGATGATGGGAAGCCGGATTTTACGACACTTCGGCATGTTCGATTAGATGAAGATAGTATAAAAGAAGCGAATAAGGCCCTTATTATAAGTGGAACTATTTATACGAAAGAATAAGTGTATTGAATTAGTAAATGATATAAAAAAATCTCTTACCCCGTAAATTTGGGATGTAAGAGATTTTTTTGTACAGTTTATGTGATGGGAAAAATAGAAGGATTACACATTAATAGCGTTTTAGGCAATATTCACCCTTCATACATGAAGGGTGAATATTATCATTCCGGTAATTCATCGGGTGATGCACAAAAAATAAAATTAGGATTTCGCTCGGCAATCCAGTTCGATTGCCATTCATTTGTAATGAGTAATACTAGGCGTTGTTTATGATCTTTTACTAACATTGCACTATCGACATTTTTTAATTCTGTATAATCGTGATCGATAGAGGTGAACCAACGAGCTACTGTATATGGTAAGGGATTCATTTCTAGGATAACGCCATACTCATGTTCTAGCCGATAGGACAGCACTTCAAATTGTAATTGACCTACGGCACCGACAATATAACTATCCATCGATGCAAGGTTTTCATAAATTTGGACAGCCCCTTCTTGTGCGAGTTGAGTCATACCTTTTAGAAATTGTTTCTTTTTCATAGAGTCTTTGGCACGGATACGGGAAAATAATTCGGGCGGGAAAGTAGGGAAATCTTTGAATGTTACTTTTTTCTTTCCGCTATACAAGGTATCGCCGACACCTAAGGTCCCCGTATCGAATACGCCGATAATATCCCCGGGATAGGCATTTTCTACTAAGGTTCGTTCGGTTGCTAAAAATTGTTGGGGCTGTGTTAAACGGATTGATTTACCTGATTGTCTATGGGTGACGGTCATGTTTTTTTGGAACATGCCTGAGCAAATACGCATAAACACAATCCGATCATGGTGATGAGGATTCATATTGGCTTGAATTTTAAAAACGAAAGAAGTAAATTCTTCTGATTCAGGCATAACATCCCCTTCTAAAGCATGTCGAGGTTGGGGTTTAGGTGCCATGGATAGAAACGATTCCAAAAAGGGTTTTACGCCAAAATTGGTCATTGCTGAGCCAAAAAATAGTGGCGTAAGTTCGCCTTTTTTTACTTTTTCCATATCAAAACTATCACCAGCCATGTCTAATAATTCAATGTCGTCGATGAGTCCTTGATGAACCTCTTCGTCAAGTAATTCTTTGAAGATGGGATCGGCGGCAGAACCTTTGGTAGAAGCGAGTTTACGTTGACCATGTGTGGTATCTTTTTCAAATAATTCGATTGAAGCGGTAGCACGATCGTAAATTCCTTGGTAATTACCATTTAACCCAATGGGCCAATTGATAGGATAGGCGTGAATGCCTAAAATAGATTCAATTTCATCCATTAAATCAAAAGGATTTCGTCCAAAGTGATCTATCTTATTGATAAATGTAAAAATAGGAATGTGTCGTTCTTTGCATACTTTGAATAGTTTTTTTGTTTGGGCTTCTACCCCTTTTGCAACATCAATGAGCATTACCGCACTATCTGCAGCCATGAGTGTACGGTACGTATCTTCACTGAAGTCTTGATGTCCTGGGGTATCTAAAATATTTACATGATGACCGTTATAATCAAATTGAAGCACCGAGCTGGTAACAGATATGCCACGTTGTTTTTCGATTTCCATCCAGTCTGAAACGGCGTGTTTTGTCGTTTTGCGTGCTTTTACGGAACCAGCTAAATGAATAGCACCACCATATAAAAGTAGTTTTTCTGTTAAGGTCGTTTTCCCTGCATCGGGATGGGAAATAATAGCAAAGGTACGACGTGAATTTATTGCATCAAGAAAAGACATATTACACCTCAATTTATGAATAAAAGCAAAATATACATAGGTAATTATATAAGTTTTTTTTAGCTTATGCAAGATTAAGGTTATATCGGATATATTTTAGCTTAAAAAAGAAAAAAGTGGAAAAATGTATGTGATTGTGTATAATAGATAAAGAGTAGATACAGTATATTGGTATTTATACCGATAACGTCTATTTGAGGAGGGATATTGTGATTATTACTAGAGAAACGGACTATGCAATTCGCATTTTACGTGCTCTGGCTAGGTCAGATTTAAAAAGTATTCGAGAAATATGTGAAACTGAATATATGCCACAACAATTTGCCTATAAAATAGCAAAAAAATTAGAAATTGCTGGGTTGATTGAGGTTATTCGAGGAGCCCAAGGGGGCTGCCGTTTAAAAAAAGATTTGCATGAAATTACGTTATGGGAAGTTATTCATGTGATGGATCGTGAAAATATGGTTACCTCCTGTTTGAATGATTCCTTTGTTTGTATGTATCGGGATACTTATGATAATTGTGTGATGCATGAATCGTTGTGTGAAGTGCAAGACCATATTGAAGCATATTTAAAAACATTAACGATTTATGATTTGGTGTTTGTTCATTCTCGTGATAAATAATGTTATGTGGAGTTGTTTTTTGTTTCATGTTAGTTTATAAAAGTAGCTATTTTATATATTATAAGATGTAGGAAGATGTAGGGTTAAAAAGAGAAAGAGTATAACTATTTTGTTATATTCTTTCTCTTCTGTTTATGGGGGATAGAACGTAGAAATATTTTTCTTATTAGTAAGAGTTGTATTATAATGAAGGGGAGACAGACAGGAGGGGGTATGGTATGGTTCAGTTTATTACGGCAAAACAAGCAGCGAGTTTGTTACATGACGGGGATGTTGTTGCCATGAGTGGGTATGGTAAATTTGGTACAGCCGATGCTATTTTACAAGCTATTCAAGAGCGATATGAGTGTAGGCATGAGCCTAAGCGAATGACGTTAGTTAAAGTGGCGAGTGCGGGCGATGGACAAATGCGGGGTGGCAATAGATTAGCGGCACCAGGATTATTGGAAAAAGTCATTACGAGTCATATTGGCTTTGAACCTAAATTAGCCGAAACAATAAGTAAAAATCAGTGTTTGGCGTATTTGCTTCCAGCAGGCACGATTCTTCGCTTATATCGTTCGCAGACGTTAGGTGAAAAAGGTTTTTTGACAACCGTAGGGTTAAATACAACTGTTGATCCGCGTCAAGAAGGTGGATGTGGTAATGAGCGAACAGAACAACAGGGGAATAATCTTGCTTCTGTTGTATCCATTGCAGGAAAAGAATATTTATATTATGCGACTTTTCCTATACAAATAGGTATTATTCGAGGCTCTATTGCCGATGAAAAGGGGAATGTTTCATTAGTACATGAACAGATGATTGGCGAACAGTTGGAAATTGCTATGGCCGTAAAACAAAGTGGCGGCGTGGTTATGGTGCAAGTGGAAGAGGTGGTTAGACAGGGGACACTAGAAGCCCGGCAAGTAGCTATCCCTAGTCATTTGGTAGATTACATTACAGTGGTAAAAGATTCAGCTGATGAAGCCTGTGTGGAAAGAAAACGGACAGCGGAAAAAGTTTCGGTTATGCCGATGACCGCACGAAAAATTTGTGCGAGAAGAGCGGTCATGGAAATTAAGAGCAATCAATTTGTTAATTTAGGAATTGGTATGCCTGAAAGTCTTGCAAGTATTATGGAAGAAGAAGGACTTACGAAACAGTGCATCTTGGCAGCAGATTCAGGTGTTATTGGGGGGACACAGCAATCGGGAATTGCTATGGGGAGTGCAATTCATCCTGAATCTGTTATGCCTATGGTGGATATGATGGCATTATGTAATGGTGGGGGGTTAGACGTTTGTGTGTTAGGGTTAGCGGAAACGGATCGCGATGGTAATATCAATGTGTCTCGCTTTAATGGTCGTATGGTAGGACCGGGGGGCTTTATTGATCTGACGATGCAGACGAAAAATCTTATTTTTTTAGGCACATTTACGGCATCTGGTTTGGCTATACAGTGTCACGATGGAAAATTATCTATTGTGCAGGAAGGTGTATATAATAAATTTAAAACAAAAGTGGAACAGGTCACTTTTTCAGGAAAAAGGGCAAGGGACAGACGGCAAAAAGTATTATGCATTACAGAACGAGCTGTGTTTGCTCTTGCTGATAACGGGTGGAGATTAGATGAGATTGCTCCCGGAATTGATGTGCTGGAGATTAGATGAGATTGCTCCCGGAATTGATGTGCGGAAACATATTTTGCCTTTTATTGATTTTCCTATTGCGATTAATCCGGATTTAAAGGAAATGGATGCACGTATTTTTGCCGAAGGAAAAATGGGATTTGTTTTAGGTAGGCATAAGGAGAGTTAAAGTCTATTTTTATAGCGAAAATGAAAAAACTACTTCGTGTTATATGAAGTAGTTTTTTTATTTATGAACCTGTTATCGGCATGGTGGTGCTTGCAACGTAGGTAGATATTGTATTTCCTGGCAATCATATGTTAAGGTACCGGCCGTTATCTTTTGTAGATTTTTTCGTAGTATATTCACTTGATTTATAGAAATTTGCAGTGAAAAGGTTACTTTATCCGTAAATATTCGCTCGCGAATGGTTATCTTATTATCTATACAATATTGTTCAACTATACCGATATAAGGATAAGTTAGTGTAATATTAGCTATTTCAAAAGGTGCATAAGTGGCAATAGTAGCATTTTCGATCCCTAAGGATACGGTATGACTATAGGCACGAATAAGTCCTGCGGCACCTAATTTAATGCCACCAAAATAGCGTGTAACAATAGCAACGGTATTAGTTAACTGATGTTGTTTTAATACTTCTAGTATAGGTTTTCCGGCCGTTCCTGATGGCTCTCCATCATCGGAAGAGCGTTGATATTTTCTATCGCTGCCAATACAATAGGCAAAGCAGTTGTGTCGTGCATCGTAGTATTGCTTTTTACAGGATTGGATCTGTGCTTGTCCTTTTTCTTCTGTATCTACTTGGGCAAGTGTAACAATGAAACGTGATTTTTTTATAATATATTCTGCGTTGGCTATGCCGTAGATTGATTTATATACGGGGAACACTGCGGCCTCCTATAATGATTTTTTTGGTTTGGGCATAGCGGGGGATATATGTAATAATATTTCAACGGCATGTTGCTCTTCTGGCGATAAATAGTGTAATGCCTGTAAAATACGGTGATCTTGAGGTGATAAAAAAGTACAATCATCATATTGCGAATCCGTATGTTTTTCTTGACAATATATACCAGGTCTGCCTAAGAGCTTGCAAATAGGAATTTGAAAAAAATCAGCTAGTTTTAATAGGAGGGAAATGTCGGGGGTGTACAATTCAGATTCCCATGCATATACGGCTTGTTTAGACATTCCGAACATAGCTCCTAATTCTTGCTGTGTTAAGCCTTTTTGTTTTCGATAAAATTTTATTTGCTGCCCAATTGTCATGAGGTAACCACTTCCTAAATGAATGTAAGAGTATAGTTATTATGCGATTACATTATAATATGAATATAAATGTACGTCAAATAAAGATGAGATTACATGTTATTATAACAATTTATTTATAATAATGATAATAATATAGTGAATAATATATTCTAATAGATGAAAGTAATGCTAAGGTTCAGAGAAAAAGGCGATTAATAATTGCTGCAATAAGCACTGATCTTCTAAGCTCATTACTTCTCTTGCTGAATGCATTGACAAGATAGGAATACCGATATCCATTCCTCGTATGGATAATGTCGTAGAAAGTGCGGAACCGAGGGTAGAGCCACCGGGGATGTCATTTCTATTGACAAAGTATTGATAAGGTATTTGGTATTTTTGACATAAGCCACGAATAATGGCCAATGCTTCTGCATCTCCTACATAAGCTTGACTGCAGGCTGTTTTTAAGGCAGGCCCTTTGCCTAAGAGGGGACGATGTGTTGGGTCGTGTTTTTCCGGTAGATTAGGATGAACGGCATGAGCGACATCAACGGATAATAAAAAACCGGAATGTAAGGCATGCAAGTAGTTTTCATGGGTATAGCCTAAATAGTGATAAATTTGTTTTAACAGATGTGGTATTGCCGTAGATGCGGCCCCTTGCTTTGTGCGATTGCCGACTTCTTCGTTATCAAATAAGATTGCCACGTGGATACCGTCACTCTCTTTACTTTCGATTAAGCCCATTAAGCAGCCATAGGAAGATGTTAGGTTATCAAGCCGAGGGGCAGAGAGTAATTCGTTATGCAGTCCCAATAAACATCCTTCTTCTGTTGGATATAAAGAAAGATCATAGGATAATATTTCTTCTTTGGGAACATCTATATACGCTGCTAAAAAGGATAGAAATGATTCGGTTTCTGTTATTTTTAAACCATATAAGGGGAGCAGATGAAGCTGCGGATTTTGTATTACGCCGTCATTGGTTTGACGATTTAAGTGAATGGCTAAACGGGGGATAATGCAAAAGGGGGTTTTATAGTCGATAAATTGAACCGTCGGCTGAAATATATTTTTTCCTTTGACTACTATTTTTCCAGCAAATGAAAGGGGTCTATCTAGCCAAGATTCGCGAATAAGACCGCCGTAAACTTCTACATTCAATTTTAGATAGTCTTCCGTAATCATATGCGAAAGCGGTTTTATACGCAAGCACGGGGAGTCTGTGTGTGCAGCGGCTATGCGAAGATTATGTAAAGGCGATTTACCAATGGTAAAGGCAAGTAAAGTCGAATCATATAGGCGAATATAGTAGGTGCCGCCTGTGGTTATAGTCCAAGGCATATGCGGTGACAGTTCGGTAAAACCTGCCGCTGCCAGCATGGCGGTTCCCGTATTTACAGTATGAAAAGGTGAAGTAGAAGTATGAATAAAGGAGAGTAAGCCTGTAGCAATTTTATTCATTAAAATCATTCCTTTCTTTATTACGTGATGCATTTATTATACCATAGGTAATTGGTAGTTAAATCAGTATGTGGGAAAAGGGGAAATATAAAAAAAAATTTGACTTTTTGACTAAAAGAGGCTTCTTTGGCTTAAAATCTATTGACAAATAAAAATGTAAATGATATCTTATATATGTAGTTATTAGCACTCTTATTCGAAGAGTGCTAATACAAACTATTAAAGCTGAGGTGGTGGATATGGCTTTAGATGAACGAAAACGTCGTATTTTACAGGCGATTGTTCAAGACTATATCACATCAGCCGAGCCTGTGGGTTCTCGAACCATTGCGAGAAAGTACGATTTGGGGGTAGGGGCCGCGACCATACGAAATGAAATGTTTGATTTAGAGATTCAAGGTTATTTGAAACAGCCGCATGCTTCGGCAGGAAGAATTCCATCGGTTAAAGGTTATCGGTTTTATGTAGATTGCTTATTAGAACCGAAAACGATTTTACCAGAAGAACAAAAAATGGTAGAAGATTGGATTCGCAGTCGAATGAATGGGATGGATCAAATCTTTAGCTCGACAGCTAAGGTGTTAGCTGAAATTACACATAATGCAATTTTTGTTATGGCGTCACAACAGGAGCAGGCGCGGTTAAAGTATATTCGGTTTTTGCCATTAGATGAACGAAGAGCTATTATGCTTGTTGTTACAGATTCTGGACATGTTGAAAATTGCTTGTATGCTAAACCTGAAAAGGTTTCTCTAGACGATTTAAATCGTTTGGCCGTACATTTGACACGGTATTTGGCAGGAAAGACGATGAGTGAAATTGATTTGCCCACGTTGGAGAATATTCGTGATGTCGTGATTGACGATCCTGCATTATATCGTAATGCTTTCGCATCGTTAGAACAAGCTTTGAAAAAGAATCATCGTGTTTATAAAGAAGGTACCTTGGAACTTTTTGATAAGCCTGAATTTAGAGATGTGCATAAAGCTAAAAATTTACTGGTTTCATTAGAGGAACAGGATGTAGTAAATCATTTATTTGTAGGGAAGTCAGAAGATAGTGGAATGGTAACCGTGCGTATTGGCGAGGAAGTAAAATTGCCGCCTATACAGGAGTGTAGTGTTATTGAGGCTACCTTTACAGCGGGGAATGATGTTATTGGCAAAATTGCCGTCTTGGGACCAACCCGTATGGAATATGCTCGGATTATTGGCCTATTGAATTTTATGAAAGAGCATATGAAACAAATTTTAATACAATATGAGCAAGAAAAATAGGAGGTTACAGACAGGATGAGCGAAGAAGAAAAAGATAGAATAGAAGAAGATAATCATGCTGCGACAGAAGAACACAATATGGATAGCCAGCAAGATATGCCGCAAGAAGCATCAGAAGAACAGGTAACCGAAAAGCATGATGAAAACGATTTATCTAAACTGGAAGCCACTGCTCATGCATTAGAAGAAGAAAAACAACGGTATATGCGGTTGCAAGCTGATTTTGCTAATTATAAAAAAAGAACCGTTGGGGAGAAACAACAACTCTCCGAATTAATCAAGGCAGAAATATTACTTTCTATTTTACCTGTAGTGGATAATTTTGAACGAGCATTGCAACATCCGTCAGAACAGATTGGTGAAGAAGTAAAATCGTTTATTGATGGATATGATATGATTTATAAACAGTTGATTGGTATTTTAGAAAAAGCGGGCGTTACGAAAATGCAGCCAGTTGGACAACCTTTTGATCCGCAATATCATCAAGCCGTTAGTCGTGTAGCGGTGGCAGAAAAGGAAAATGATACGATTGCGGAAGTGTTACAAGAAGGATATTTGTTGGGCGATAAAACGTTGCGTCCGGCAATGGTAAAAGTAGTATATAATGGATAATTTAGTGAATATAGAGGAGGAACTATTATGAGCAAGGTAATTGGTATTGATTTAGGTACAACAAATTCGGTAGTAGCAGTTATGGAAGGGGGAGAACCTACCGTTATTACGAACGCTGAAGGATCTCGTTTAACTCCATCCGTTGTGGGTTTTTCTAAAACAGGGGAACGATTAGTAGGGCAATTAGCTAAGCGTCAGGCTGTGTCTAATCCGGAAAATACAATCGCATCTATTAAACGTCACATGGGTGAAGATTATAAAGTAAATATAAATGATAAACAATATACACCACAGGAAATTTCCGCTATGGTTTTGCAAAAGTTGAAAGAGGATGCAGAAAGCTATTTAGGCGAAAAAGTTACACAAGCGGTTATTACAGTTCCTGCATATTTCTCGGATAGTCAACGTCAAGCAACGAAAGACGCTGGTAAGATTGCTGGTTTAGATGTATTGCGTATTGTTAACGAACCAACGGCAGCCGCATTAGCATATGGTTTGGATAAAGGCGGCGATGGCAAAATTTTGGTATTTGACTTAGGCGGTGGCACGTTTGATGTTTCTATTTTGGAATTAGGTGACGGCGTATTTGAAGTTAAAGCTACGAATGGTAATACCCATCTTGGTGGGGATGATTTTGATAACGCAGTTATGAATTGGATGATTCAAGAATTTAAAGGTCAAACTGGAATTGATTTATCTCAAGATAAAATGGCTGAACAACGGTTAAAAGAAGCAGCTGAAAAAGCTAAGATTGAATTATCAACCGTTATGACCACGAATATTAATCTTCCTTTCGTTACAGCCGATGCAACGGGACCGAAGCACATGGATTTGAATTTAACGCGTGCTAAGTTTAATGAATTGACTGAATCGTTGGTACATGCAACGATGGAACCGACTCGTAAGGCTATTCAAGATTCAGGTTTATCTATTGATGAAATTGATAAAATCATTTTGGTAGGTGGTTCGAGTCGTATCCCCGCAGTTCAAGATGCTATTAAATCAATTTTGGGTAAAGAACCAAGTAAAGGCGTTAATCCGGATGAATGTGTAGCTATTGGTGCAGCGATTCAGGCGGGTGTTTTAGTTGGTGATGTAAAAGACGTATTATTGTTGGATGTAACTCCGTTGTCACTAGGGATTGAAACGTTAGGCGGCGTATTTACTAAGATTATTGACCGCAATACGACGATTCCTACATCGGGAAGTCAGGTATTCTCTACGGCTGCCGATAATCAACCTTCCGTAGATATTCATGTATTGCAAGGTGAACGTGAAATGGCAGCAGATAATAAATCGTTAGGCCGTTTTGAACTTTCGGGTATTCCAGCGGCACCGCGTGGAGTACCTAAGATTGAAGTTACATTTAATATTGATGCCAATGGTATTGTTAATGTAACGGCAAAAGATTTGGGTACAGGAAAAGAACAAAAAATTACGATTACATCAAAGACCAACTTAGATCAAAGTGAAATTGATCGCATGGTTAAAGAAGCAGCTGCTCATGAAGCGGAAGATAAAAAACGGAAGGAAGCAATTGAAGTAAAAAATAATGCTGATTCGTTAATTTATCAGGCTGAAAAGACGATTAAAGAATTAGGCGATAAAGCAGATCAAACGAAGGTTGATGCGATTAAAGAAAAAATTGCAAGCTTAAAAGAAGCGATCAATACGGATGATGTAGATAAAATTAAGAGTGCATCGGAAGAATTGACGAAGCCGTTATATGAATTGTCAAGTGAAATGTATAAAGAAGCAGCTGAACAACAGCAAGCACAGGCACAACAAGATGGTGCACAAGCACAATCACATGAAAATGATGAAAATGTAGTTGATGCAGATTACACTGTTGTTGATGATGATAAAAAATAATTGCAATATAAAAGGGGTTTCCCACGATGAGTAAAAAAGATTATTATGAAGTATTAGGGATATCTAAATCGGCTAGTGAAGCCGATATAAAAAAAGCATTCCGTAAATTGGCTATTAAATATCACCCTGATAAAAATCGGGATAATCCTAAAGCAGCAGAAGAAAAATTTAAAGAAATCAATGAAGCGTATAGTGTATTGTCTGATCCCAATAAACGAGAACAATATGATCGCTTTGGACCAGACGCATTTCAAAATGGAAATGCGTCTGGTGCAGGCGGCTTTGGCGGCTTTGGTGGTTTTGGACAAGGCGGCTTTGGGGGCTTTAGTCAGGGTGGCTTTGGCTTTGAAGATATTTTTGATAACTTTTTTGGTGGTCAAGGTAGAGCTCAGCAAAATGGTCCCCAACGCGGATCAGATTTGCGGTTTGATGTAACGATTTCGTTTAAGCAGGCTGTTTTTGGTACAGAGTTGGATATTCAAGTTCCGAAGGAAGATACATGTAGTACATGTAAAGGTACTGGTGCAGCACCCGGATCGACTGTCGAAACGTGTTCGCATTGTCGAGGCACAGGACAGGAACGGGTTGTACAAAATACACCCTTTGGACAGATGGTAAATGTCAGAACGTGTAAACATTGCGATGGTACAGGAAAAATAATCAAAAAGAAATGTGCTACTTGCCATGGAACGGGCATTATGCGTGTGAGGAAGAAATTGAAAATTACCATACCTGCTGGTGTTGATTCGGGAGCACGTCTGCGTGTTGCGGGTGAAGGCGAACCGGGTATTCGTGGTGGCGGACATGGTGATTTATACGTATATATTTTAGTGCGTAAGGATGCTGATTTTATACGTGATGGAAATAATATTATTTCGGAAGAAACGATTTCATTTGCACAAGCGGCGTTGGGTGCAACCACGCGTGTACGTACGTTGGAAGGCTGGGTTGATCTTACGATTCCAGTAGGTACACAAAATGGTATGATTTTGCGTATTCCCAATAAGGGTGTCCCTGTTTTAGGGTCACGTAATCGTAGAGGAGATCATCATGTACGGATACGTGTAGCCGTACCTAAAAAACTTACGGAAGAACAAAAAGAAAAATTAAAAGAATTTGCTTGTGCGTGCGGTGAAGCGTGGGCACAGGGAAATAAAACAGATGCAGTTGATACAAAAAAGAAAGAGGATACTTCTAAAAAAAAAGGGATTTTGGAGTAAACTAAAAGATAAATTATGAATATAAAGGAGAATGATTTATGCAATGGCAAGAAGTTCATGTAATTATTTCTCCGGGGGCCACCGAAATGGTGGCTCTTCTTTTATATGAATGTGGATCTAACGGAGCAATTGTTGAAGATACAAAGATAGATGATACTACGCTGGTTCGGGTGACAGGCTATTTTCCTCTTGGCGGTAGTCAGGGAAAGGCACTTGTTGTGGAAAAAATGAAAGAATGGGAAGACGCCGGCCTTATTAATGGCCCATGGCATGTAACAACAAAAGACGTTGATGATACCTCTTGGTTATATACATGGCAAGATTATTTTCACGTTACGCCTATTACTGATACTTGTCGCGTGATTCCTTATAAGGAAGTAAGTGGGATGTCTTTGCAAGAGAAAGATATTATTATTGATCCAGGGGTATCATTTGGTAGCGGGTTACATGTGACCACGTCGATGTGTATGCAATTGATAGAGAAATGTGGCACGCAAGGGCATGTCCTTGATATTGGAACTGGCACGGGTATTTTAGCTATTATGGCAGCTAAATGTGGTGCACAAGAGGTCATAGCTGTTGATTTAGATGAACAAGCGGTTATACAGGCTAAAAAGAATGTGTTATGTAATGAGGTATCTTCACGGGTGAAAGTACAACAAAGTGATTTGGTAGCAGCGTTAGCAGGGGTATCTTATCGTGCTGATTTAGTTGTTGCTAATTTGGTAACGGATGCTATTTTGGCATTATTTACGGAAATTGGACATTATATGGACATGCAGGGGAAACTTATTATTAGTGGAATTATTGATGAAAGAATTCAGGAGATTCGTTCTGCTGCTAGTAAGTATGGATTTATTATATTGGAAGAACACCTACAAGAAGGATGGTATGCTCTTTGTTTAAAGCGGGAGGGCTAAATGCGAAAAATTTTTACAGACTTTCCTATTACAGATGAATTTATCTTACAGGGAATCGATGCTAAACATGTATTACGTGTATTACGGTATGATGTAGGAGATACGGTTATGGTGACCGATTGCACAGGAAATACATATGCATGTGAGATTGTTGAAAGTGATGGTGTAGTTGCTCGGTTACAGCCACTTAA
Organism: Megasphaera sp. UPII 135-E; assembly: GCF_000221545.1. Taxonomy (NCBI): domain Bacteria; kingdom Bacillati; phylum Bacillota; class Negativicutes; order Veillonellales; family Veillonellaceae; genus Megasphaera; species Megasphaera sp. UPII 135-E. Next base: position 42,996 of record NZ_AFUG01000042.1, on the reverse strand, counting down.
GCATATATCAAGTAAAAAAGCATCATCAGGGGTAGTTGTATTAGCGGTAGGACTTTTAAAAAATGATAAATTTGATTGGGTTATACAAAAGGGAACGGAACTGGGTGTAGATGTTATCGTTCCTATACAAATGGAACATTGTGTAGTAAAATTAAATGATAATCGTCAATCGAATAAATTGAATAGATGGCGAAGAATTGCTATAGAAGCAGCTAAGCAATGTGGTCGTGATGATATTCCTATTGTTGATGAAATAGCTACATGGGATAAATTGTGTATAGATTATAAGGATTATCACTTTCTTGTACCTTATGAACGAGAAACGCGACCTTTACGAGATGTTATACCGGCGTTTCGTCAGGGAAACATAGTGGTTTGTATAGGCCCAGAAGGTGGCTTTAGTTTATCTGAGATTGATGTTGTTAAGTCGATGGTAGGAGCAACTTATAGTGTTTCATTGGGCACACGGATTTTGCGGGCAGAAACTGCGGCTTTAGCAACGTTAGCGATTATTATGTATGAAAGAGGATTGTAGCATGCCTACTATTGCTTTTGCGACGTTAGGATGTCGTGTAAATCAATATGATACGGATAGTATGCGCGGGTTATTTATCGCACAGGGATTTGTGGATGCATCATTTAATTCCCCGGCGGATGTTTATGTGATTAACACTTGTTCAGTTACGCAAATGGGGGAAAAAAAATCACGACAACTAATTCGCCGTGCAAAAAAATATAACCCTCAAGGGATAGTTGTAGTTACGGGGTGTTATGCTCAACTATCACCAGAAGAGATTGCGAGCATACAAGGTGTTGATGCAGTTATTGGTACTAATGAGAAAAAAAATATTGTTTCTATTGTGCAACAATTATTGCATACGGAGGCATTTGAACCAGTAACAGCGATTCATGATATACGGCACAGTGGCGATACTTTTGAAGAAATACCTTTATATCCTTCGGCAGTAGAACATACTCGTGCGGATTTAAAAATTCAAGAAGGGTGTAATAATTTTTGCACTTATTGTATTATTCCGTATACACGCGGTGCTTTAAAGTCACGTCAGCCTGATGCCATTGTAGAAGAAGCAAAACGACTTGTAAAAGCAGGTTTTAAGGAATTAGTTTTGACGGGAATTCATTTAGGAGCATATGGCAAAGAATTGCCCGATAAACCAACGCTAGCACATATTCTTAAGCGATTGGTACAAGAAACTGATGTTGCTAGACTGCGTTTGGGATCTATTGATTCGTTAGAGGTTGATGAAGCGTTGATAGAGGTGTTTAATGCGTTTAATAAGAGGATATGTCCACATTTACATATACCGATACAAGCGGGATCAAACGCTATTTTAAAAGCAATGAATCGTCAGTATACAAAAGAAGAGTATGTAGAATTAATTCAAGTATTAAAAGAGAAAATAAATAATGTCACCTTTTCTACTGATCTAATTTTAGGTTTTCCCGGTGAAACAGAAGAATTATTTTCTGAAACAATGGAAACATTGCGAGGCATTCCGTATTCACATATTCATGCATTTCCCTATTCGGCACGGCCAGGCACCCCAGCGGCTAAGATGATGGGGCAGATAGATATGGCAGAACGAAAACGACGGGTAGAAATAGTTAATGCTTTTTCTGCAAGGCAGAAAAAATCGCTTTTGCAAGGGTTCTTACATAAAACGGTATGCGTGTTGATTGAACGGGTAGATCAGACTAGGGCGGAAGGTTTTTGTGAAAATTATGAGCGCGTATATATTAGTCCTGTGTCGACGCTTAAGCAGGGTGATATGGTAATGGTGAATATTATACAAGCAACAGATAATGCGTTGTATGGTATTATAAAGGAGGATGTATAGTATGGAAGGTTGTATTTTTTGTGATATTGTAGCTGGTAAGATTCCTAGTACTAAGGTATATGAAGATACCTATTTTTATGCGTTTAAAGATATCGAACCAGTAGCCCCAATCCATGTGTTAGTAGTCCCGAAAAAGCATGTTGCTAGTTTAGCCACTCTTACGGAAAATGATGAAGAGATTGCCCGTAATATGCTTTTTACTATCCAAAAGGTTGCGGCAACCTTGGGATTAGCAGAAGATGGTTATCGTGTAGTATACAATACAGGTAAAAAAGCAGGTCAAACGGTACATCATTTACATGCTCATATTTTAGGCGGAAAAGAGATGTCTTGGCCTGGCGTATAAAAAAAAAGGAGGTGCCTTAGGCATCTCTTTTTTCTTTATATAAACCATGTATAATATAGGTATAGACGAGGAAAGAATATTTGTTATATTGATATAAGTGAGGACATATAGATGATTATTAATTGGTATCCTGGACATATGGCTAAAGCAAAAAAATTAATTCAAGAAAACATGAAAATGATTGATGTAGTTATTGAATTAGTAGATGCCCGTATTCCTAAAAGTAGTACAAATCCTATGATTGGCAACTTAATTGGTCAAAAACCAGCGATTATTGTCTTGAATAAGGCTGATTTAGCGGATCCGGAAGAAGTAAAGCAGTGGCTACAATATTATCGTAGCGAAGGAAGAATTGCGATTCCTTTAAATAGCAAAGAGAGTAAAAGTATAAAGCGTCTTATTCAAGAAATACGTTCGTTAGCAGAACCCAAGCTAGCACATTGGCGTAGCAGAGGCTTGAAAAATCGGTCGGTTCGAACCATGATTTTAGGTATACCTAATGTAGGAAAATCAACTTTAATGAACCGTTTAGCTGGAAGAAATGCAGCAAAAACAGCGGATAAACCTGGCGAAACGAAGGGGAAGCAGTGGGTTCACTTAGGCGATCAGTTAGATCTATTAGATACCCCAGGCGTATTATGGCCGAAGTTAGAAGATCAAGTGAGTGCTTATCGTTTGGCAGCAACAGGTGCTATTTCAGATACTGTTTTTGATATGGAAACGGTTGTATTTTCTTTAATTGAAGAGGTGCGGTTGCATTATCCTCAAGCATTACAAGCACGGTTTTCATTAACGGATTTATCGACATCACGGGAAGATATCATTAGCACGATTGGAAGAAAACGAGGCTGCTTGAAAAAAGGAAATGAACTGGATTGGGAAAAAACATATAAAGTTATTTTGAAAGAATTTCGAGAAGGAAAATGGGGTCTTATTTCATTAGATCACATAGATAGAGGATAAGGAAACTATGATAAATATTGAAGCGTTGTCGATACGCGAAATCGAAGACCGTTTGCAAGCGAAGCAAGGACTTATGGAATTGCTTGATGCTATGCGAACCGATCCGCGAAAAGCCGTACAAAAATTATATGCCCAGGCGTTGAAAAAAGCCCAAAAAGAGGCAAAGGAACAAGAGCGTATACTTCACCTATATCAATTAGAGCAGGCATATTATGCACAAGGATTGTATGAAGTTGCTGGTGTTGATGAAGCCGGAAGAGGTCCAGTCGCTGGGCCGGTAGCCATTGCCGCCGTTATTTTACCGCCTTATTGGGTATGTCAAGGGTTAAACGATAGTAAAAAAATTTCTGCTCAGAAAAGAGATGTGTTATACGATAAAATTTTAAAAGAGGCTATTGCTGTTTCGTGTATTATGAAAGAACGCGAAGAAATTGATCGGTTGAATATTTATCAGGCAACACAACAAGGGATGTATGATGCTATTGCAGCGTTATCTGTTTCGCCACAAGCTGTATTAATTGATGCTATGCCCTTACCTAAGTTGACGATGTTACATCAATCTCCCGTTCATGGAGATGCCCTTAGTGCTTCGATCGCAGCCGCATCGATTGTGGCTAAAGTGACACGAGATAGGTGCATGCAAAAATGGGATGTCGTTTACCCTCAATATGGTTTTGCGATACACAAAGGTTATTTAACGCAAGCTCATCGGGATGCGATTATGAAATTTGGCCCATGTCCTTTGCATAGACGTAGTTTTGAACCAATAAAGTCGATGGTAAAAGACGATTCATTGTAATGTAGGAAGGGACATAGAAATGTGCCTGGCACGGACGATGAAGAAAATTTTAAATGGCGAAGACGTTTCTATACGGTAATATGTCGGGAAATTTTGTTCGGTAAATAAAGAAAAAAGAGAGGACTTTTGATACAATATATGGTGGGATGGTAAAGGTGAGAAAAGTCATAGGGAAGATGGAAAAATTCTTTATGAAAGGCAAGTTTTTACAAGCGAACAAGAATTGATAAAACAAGTAGCAAAACATGAAGCTAGATATAATAAAACTGCGAAGACTGGTCTTAATTTCAAAAATCCTGACCAAGTTGTGTCGGAATACTTCTCAACGTGTAACATATGTGTTGATAACTAAGATGCTAGATACATGAGTATGTATACGCTAATTGACAGACCGTAATATACATGATATACTAACAAACGTATGTAGAGTAGAACGCATATCGTTTGTACTCTCTTTTATTTTAGGCAATCCGCTGCCAGTAAGACGACTATGTAATAATGAATAGCGGAGGGTAAGATTGTCTTATAGGAGGAATAGAAAGATGAACATTATCAGCGTATTAGAACAAGAACAATTACGTCAAGACATCCCTGCCTTTCGTCCTGGAGATACAGTGAAAGTGCATGTTAAAGTTGTCGAAGGAAATCGGGAACGTGTACAGGTATTTGAAGGGGTTGTTATTGGCAGACAAAATGGAGGAGTACGTGAAACTTTTACGGTTCGTCGTATTTCTTATGGTGTCGGTGTAGAACGTACATTTTTAGTACATTCTCCGCGCTTAGCTAAAATCGAAGTTGTTCGTCGCGGTATTGTCCGTCGTGCTAAGCTACATTATCTGCGTGGCTTAACAGGTAAGGCTGCACGTATTCGGGAACGCCGGTAAATGGCATGTAACAGGGATCAGTTATGCTGGTCCCTGTTTTTTTTCTTTTTTTATGTACATTAATTTACTCATGAAGAGATAAAATTATGATATACTAAGATAGAAAAATATAATCATGTAGGCTTTTTATGCAGTTTTAGCTAGCGATATTTTATTAGTTTATATGTCAAGTGGAGTATATAATAATTGGTAGTATACAGATAAAATAATAAGTAATTATGGTTATGAAGGAGATATAGGGATGATTACATGCAATGGAAATATTCAAGCGGATGCAATTGTTGTTGGAATTGATAAAACAAAGCAATTGATGCAACATATACCCAAAGAAGATGCGACACTTATCTATAAATATTTGGAAACAAGGTCATCCAACTTGGCATTTGCATCTGTTCAAGTATTTCATTGTGTTTGTGAAGATCGGGTAAAAGTATATTTTTTAATTGGTCAAGAAAATGGCATGAGCAAAACACGAGATTTCAGTGATTATACGGCGGCCCGACAAGTTATGGCGTTAGCGATGAAAGAACATTGTCAGTCCCTTGCTGTATATGTAGATACTTTATCGATGCGGATGGAAACATTGATTGACGGATTATTAGATAGAAATTATGAATTTATACAGTATATGAAAAATAAAGAGAAGTGTGTAGTTGAAAAAATTAATGTTATCACCTCATCGTTACAAGTAAAAGAAATAAATTCATTGTGTTATAAATACATGTCTATGTATGAAGGGATTTATAAGGCAAGAGATTTAGTGAATATGCCACCGAATGAATTGACACCGAGAAAATTTGTTGATCTCATGGCAACGATATTACAAGGTGGCGGGGGTAAAGTAGAATATTTTAACAAATGGTCGTTAGAAAAAATGAAAATGGGCGGTATTAGTGCTGTTGGTAAGGGAAGTATGAACCCGCCTCAATTAGTGGTAATACAGTATTTGGGGGATCCAGATAATCCGGATAAGTTGGGGTTAATCGGTAAAGGCGTTACGTATGACAGTGGAGGATTATCTTTAAAAAGTGCAGCCAATCAAGAATTTATGAAAGATGATATGGCAGGAGCAGCAACCGTAGTGGGGATTATTAAAGCGTTGCAATATTTAAAATATCCCGTTAATGTTATGGGGGTTATTCCTTTGGTTGAAAATATTCCTTCAAGTATGTCATATCATGTAGATGATATTATTACTATGTATGATGGAACCACTGTAGAAATTAAAAATACGGATGCTGAAGGACGGTTGATTTTAGCGGATGCACTATCGTATGCACAAGAAAAGGGTGCTACTCGTTTAATTGATTTAGCTACACTTACGGGGGCATGTGTTACCGCTTTAGGGACGATTCGTTCAGGGATGGTAGGTAATAATCAAGAATGGATGAATCAATTTTTCTGTGTGGCAGAACAAAATCATGAAAAAGTTTGGCAATTTCCCTTTGATGCGGAATATGGAGAGAGTCTTAAAAGTCAGGTGGCGGATTTAAAAAATATTGGAGGACGTGATGCGGGAGCGATTACGGCAGGGATGTTTTTGAATCATTTTGTGCGTGCGGATATTCCCTGGTTGCATGTGGATATTGCTGGAACGGCTTTTTGTGAACAGGCTGATAAGACGGGATTTTATGGAGCAACGGGTGTTGGTATTAAATCTATTTTGGAATTATTGCGAAGTGGGAGTATAGAAAAGAACAATCAATAGCATGTATAGTGGGTGAAAGTATGAATATTGTAGGTTTTATTGGGCCTAGCGGTACGGGAAAAAGTTATCGAGCGTTAGCTATTGCGTATGAACATCAACTAGATTGTTTAATTGATGACGGCATTTTAGTGTATCAGAATCGAATTGTAGCGGGTTCTACGGCGAAATCGGCGAATAATCATATGCAAGCTGTGAGGAAAGCTATTTTTATGGATCTGCAACAACAAAAGGATGTCCGTTTGGCATTAAAACGAATTAATCCAGCGGGTATTCTTATTTTAGGGACATCGGTTCATATGATAGAACGGATTTGTCAAAATTTGTCTTTGCCGATGGCGAATTCGTTCATATCGATTACAGACGTGGCGAGTGCAGAGGAAATAAAAATGGCTCAAAAAAATAGAATGGAAGAAGGTACACATATTATTCCCGTGCCAGTGTTTGAACTTCGTCCTCATTTTAGTGGGTATATTTTTAATCCGTTACGTTCTTGGTGGTATGGACGAAATGGCAAAGAAGCGATGGATCGATCTGTGGTTAGGCCTGTTTTTAGTTATTATGGTAAATTAATTTTTGCTAATAACGTATTATCTACGCTTGTGCAACATGGGATAGCACCAATAGATGGCATTGCTAAAGTTCATCGCATATATGTAGAAAAATGGCGAAAAAATAAGTATAAAGGCGTTCGTGTTCAATTAAAAATTACGATATATTGTGATGTGGTGATAAAAAAACTTATGGCTCAGATTAAGCGAACGATTCAACAGGAAATTGAATACATGACAGGGATGGTTCTATCGGCATTGGAAATCGTTATACAATGTCAGATTGAACGTGTATAATAAGGGCGACACATCTCGTTAGGTGTGTCGTTTTGTTTTACTGTACATCTGAAGTGGTAAATGGTATACTAGAATAATCAATAATGATTATTCTTTATTAGGAGGGAAATATGGATATACGCGACCATTTAAGCGATACGTATGATTGTTCGCATCCATTTCAAGTTCATGCTCCTTATAAACCAACGGGAGATCAGCCTGAAGCGATTGCCTCCTTGGTTAAGGGGATTCAATCGGGGCAATGGGCACAAGTATTATTAGGGGCGACAGGAACGGGAAAGACGTTTACGATGGCTAAGGTAATTGAGGCGGTTCAAAAACCGACCTTGGTGATTGCACATAATAAGACTTTGGCAGCACAACTTTGTAGCGAATTTAAGTCTTTTTTTCCGAATAATGAAGTAGCCTATTTCGTTAGTTATTATGATTATTATCAACCGGAAGCATATATTGCGACAACGGATACCTATATAGAAAAAGATTCATCTATTAATGATGAAATTGATAAAATGCGTCACTCTGCTACGATGAGTTTATTTGAGCGACGTGATGTTATTATTGTTGCTTCTGTATCATGTATTTACGGGTTAGGCGATCCGGAAGATTACAGTGAATTAGTGGTTTCCTTACGGCCTGGGCAAGAAAAAACACAAACGGATATTTTACATAAATTGGTATCTATTCAATATACACGCAATGATTTGGTGTTGCAACGTGGAACCTTTCGCGTGCGTGGGGATACGATTGAAGTATATCCCGTTTCTTTTGATAATACGGTTATCCGTATTGAAATGTTTGGCGATGAAATTGAGCGCTTAGTGGAAGTAGATGCGTTGACAGGTAAAATTATAGCAGAGCGAAATCACATAGCTATTTATCCAGCTAGTCACTATGTGACAACGCAAGCAAAAATGGAACGAGCGTTAGGAACGATTCAAACGGAATTGACGGAACGTTTAACGGAATTAAAAGAGGCAGGGCGATTATTAGAAGCACAGCGATTAGAACAACGAACTAAATATGATATGGAAATGATGATGGAGATGGGCTATTGCTCGGGGATTGAAAATTATTCTAGGCATCTAGCTGGGCGTAAAGCAGGGCAAACACCATATACATTATTGGATTATTTTCCTAAAGATTTTTTAATTATGGTGGATGAATCGCATGTTACCTTACCTCAGCTTCGTGCGATGTATGCAGGCGATCGCTCACGGAAAGAAAATTTAATTGAATATGGGTTTCGTTTACCATCAGCTTTAGATAATAGACCATTACGCTTTGATGAATTTGTTGATCGTATTAATCAAATTGTATATGTTAGTGCAACGCCTGGTTCATATGAAATGGAAGTATCGACGAATACGGTTCAACAAATTATCAGGCCTACCGGGTTATTGGATCCCCTGGTGGAAGTTCGACCTATTATGGGACAATTGGATGACTTATTGGGGGAAATTCGTATACGTGTACAAAAAAATGAACGTGTTTTGATTACGACACTTACTAAAAAAATGGCTGAAGATTTAACGCAATATTTAGAAGATATGCAGGTTCGTATTCGTTATTTACATTCGGATATTGCTACCTTTGAACGAGCTGAAATTATTAAAGATTTACGGGCTGGAGAATTTGATGTGCTTGTAGGGATTAATTTATTGCGTGAAGGATTGGATTTGCCGGAAGTATCGTTAGTGGCTATTTTAGATGCGGATAAAGAAGGCTTTTTGCGTTCGGATACGGCTTTTATTCAAACAATAGGTAGAGCGGCACGTAATGCGGAGGGAACGGTTATTATGTATGCCGATCGGATTACTGATTCTATGAAACGGGCGATAGATGAAACTAAGCGAAGAAGAACAATCCAAGAAGCGTATAATAAAAAGCATCACATTATACCGAAAACGGTATCTAAAGAAGTGGTGTCTTTAATTGAATCAACTAAGGTAGCAGAAACAACACCGTCGTATGATGATAAGACGAGCCTGTCGCCTAGTGACATGAAAAATCTTATTCATACGTTAGAGAAACAAATGCAAGAGGCTGCTAAGCGGATGGAATTTGAACAAGCCGCAGCTTTACGAGATCGTATTTCGGTCTTGCAAAAACAGTCTACACTTCAGATTTATGACGATACGTTACCTTCTGCATTGGCAGGTAAGGATATGCCCAAACGGCGGTATCGGCGAAAAGTTAGTCGTCCTGATCAGCACAAGCGGCGATGAGATGGGCTAAAAAAGGAGTAACATAATAATGGCAGAAGAATATATTACGATTAAAGGTGCCCGACAGCATAATTTAAAAAACATAGATATTCGTATTCCTAGAGATAAACTTATTGTATTTACAGGATTGTCTGGTTCGGGAAAGTCGTCGTTAGCGTTTGATACGATTTATGCAGAAGGTCAGCGACGATATGTCGAATCTCTTTCGGCGTATGCACGTCAATTTTTAGGACAAATGGATAAGCCTGATGTAGATTATATTGAAGGATTATCACCAGCAATTGCTATTGATCAAAAGACAACCAGTCGCAATCCTCGTTCGACCGTGGGTACTGTAACGGAAATATATGATTATTTACGGTTGTTATATGCTCGTATAGGAGAAGCGTTTTGTCCCAAATGTCATAAACCGATTACCCAACAGACCATTCAACAGATGGCTGATAACATAATGAAGATGCCTGCAGGGAGTAAAATCATGATTATGGCTCCTGTTGTTGAGGGGCGTAAAGGAATGCATCAAAAGACATTTACTCATCTTATTAAGGAAGGGTATGTGCGAGTTCGGGTAGATGGAGAAGTATATATGCTATCTGAGGATATTCCTTTAGAGAAAAATAAGAAGCATACGATTGAAGTCATTATCGATAGGTTAGTAATGAAGGATACCATTTTATCACGTTTAACCGATTCACTGGAAACGGCGGCAAAATTGAGTAATGGTTTAGTGCGTGTGTTGGACATGGCTACGCAGCAGGTACAAGTGTATAGTCAATATTTTGCATGCCCTACTTGTCATATTAGTTTACCTGAAATTGAACCCCATTTATTTTCTTTTAATAGTCCTTTTGGGGCATGTCCAGCTTGTTCGGGTATAGGTAGCACGATGGAAGCGGATGAAAAATTAATTATTCCAGACACGCATGTGCCTTTTTCAGAAGGTGCCGTAGCGGCGTTAAGTAGTAATCCGAACTCATGGTTTATGCGTCAGTTAGGGGGTTTTTTAACTGCACAAGGAGCAGATATAAATCAGTCATTAGCAGATTTGACGCCAGAAGTACAAGCCAAGTTATGGTGGGGGACGGAAGAAACATGTGAATTTGAATATGAAAACATGCGGGGGGAATCAAAAACTTTTGCGGTTCCTTTTGAAGGTGTTATTCCTATGGTACGGAGACGATATCAAGAAGCGTCAACGGATATGATGCGCGAACAGTTTGCCGAGTTTATGCGGATTAAACCATGCGGTACATGCAATGGTGCCAGATTAAGACCGGAGGCTTTAGCGATTCGCATTGGGGGATTAAACATATATGAAATGACTAAATTATCTATCGCTGAAATGATTTTGTTTTTTCAAAAGCTTACGTTAACTTCTCGCCAAAAAATAATTGGTAAGCAAATTTTGAAAGAAATAGCATCACGGTTATATTTTTTGCAAACGGTTGGCTTAGAATATCTAACCTTAGCACGCAGAGCCGGAACCTTATCGGGGGGAGAATCGCAGCGGATTCGTTTGGCAACACAAATCGGTTCTGCTTTGGTGGGTGTTTTATATATATTAGATGAACCTTCGATTGGGTTACATCAACGAGATAATAGCAAATTATTAGAAGCGTTGTGTCATTTGCGCGATATCGGGAATACCCTCATTGTAGTAGAACATGATGAAGATACGATGTACACAGCTGATTGGTTGGTAGATATTGGTCCAGCTGCAGGTAACCAAGGAGGGATGGTGGTTGCTCAAGGACCGATTGCGAATATTATGGAATGTAACGAGTCATATACGGGTCAATATTTGAGTGGCAAGAAATATATTCCCTTGCCCTTAAAACGACGTAAGGGCAAGGGACATGAGATTGTTGTGCACGGTGCGGCTGAACATAATTTAAAAAATATTGATGTAGCATTTCCTTTGGGTGTGCTAACTGTTGTTACGGGTGTGTCTGGATCGGGAAAATCAACGTTGGTGAATGAAATATTATATAAGGGAATGGCAGAAGCAATATATGGTACGCTACATCGAGCAGGAAAATTTTTAGCATTGGATGGAGCTGAATATATTGATAAAATAATTAATATAGATCAGTCCCCTATTGGGAGAACGCCGCGGTCTAATCCGGTAACGTATACGGGTGTATTTGATTCTATTCGTCAGTTATTCAGTCAAACCGCGGAGGCTAAGGTTAGAGGATATGCGGCAGGACGCTTTAGTTTTAATGTTAAAGGTGGACGGTGCGAAGCTTGTCGGGGTGATGGCATCATTCGGATTGAAATGAATTTTTTACCTGATGTATATGTGCCTTGCGAAGTATGTCATGGTGCTAGATATAATCGAGAAACGTTAGAAGTAAAATATAAAGGGAAAACAATTTCTGATGTATTACATATGACTGTTGCCGAAGCGTGCGAATTTTTTTCAGCGATACCGCGGATTGTTAATAAATTAAAAACATTACAAGACGTAGGTTTAGGCTATATTCAGTTGGGACAATCCGCAACAACGTTGTCAGGTGGGGAAGCACAACGGATCAAATTAGCTTCAGAATTATCTAAACGAAGCACAGGAAAAACGTTGTATATATTAGATGAACCAACAACGGGTTTACATACAGCAGACATACATAAGTTACTAGAAGTATTACAATTATTAGTTGATAGTGGTAATACGGTAGTGGTTATTGAACATAATTTGGATGTTATAAAAGTAGCCGATCATATTATAGATTTAGGACCAGAAGGTGGAGATGGTGGTGGAACGATTGTCGCTATTGGTACGCCTGAAGAAATTTGTAATGTTTCGGCTTCTTATACAGGACAATTTTTGAAACCTGTCTTAGAAAAGACTAAGAAACGTATGCAAGGAGAAGGTAAATATGTTGAGTGAAGCCGTAGTAGAAAAAATTCACCAACTACCGTTGAGTCCAGGGGTATATTTATGGAAAAATGCTCAAGGTCGTATTATTTATGTGGGAAAAGCCGTTCAATTGCGTAATCGTGTACTCAGTTATATTCGTAAAGATGCCAATCGATCACTTAAGGTTGCGGCAATGATGAAACATGCCGTGGATTTAGAAACGATTATGGTATCTACTGAAATGGAAGCATTGTTATTAGAAAACACATACATTAAAAAATATCAACCGCGATATAATATTTTATTGCGAGATGATAAGACCTATCCGTATATTAAAGTTACGGTGCAAGAAGTATATCCTCGTGTTTTTCTTACACGTCAAATTCGTCATGATGGCGCTCGGTATTTTGGCCCTTTTACCGATGTGGGGGCAGTTCATCGCATATTAGATTTAATACAACGCCGATTTCATTTACGAACATGTCGAACGATGAGAACCGATCGTCCTTGTTTACAATATCATTTAGATTATTGTAAGGCACCTTGTGCAAAGTTGATTCCAGAGGAAACATACCGTGCTTTAGTGATGCAAGTTGTGGCAATATTAGAAGGCAAAGATAAAGAAATTATTGCTATCTTAACACGCTTTATGGCGGAGGCAGCAGAGAAGATGGATTTTGAAAAAGCCGCTTTATATAGAGATCAAATAAAAGCAATTGAAAGTATTCAAGAACAACAACATGTTATTCATGTGGGTGGAGGAGATCTAGATGTCATTTCGTTAGTAACAGAAGCAGGACAAACGTGTGTACAGATTTACCAAATACGTTCAGGAAAATTGCTGGGGCGAGAAATATTTTATTTAGAAAATAGTAATGCTGAAACAGTGGATATTTTGACAGAAGTTGTATTAGATCAATATTATGATAAATACGTTGATATTCCTCAGGAAATAATCGTTCCGGCTTTGCTAAACAAGAATGAATACGAAGAGCAATTAAGATGTCGTTATGGTCATCCCGTATCGATAACTATTCCCCAACGTGGCTTGAAAAAAAAATTACTCACCATGGCGGAAACAAATGGAAAAATTATTTTACAGCAGCGGCGTTTACAGTGGCAGTACAATCAAGATAAAACGATGGGTGCCGTAGAAGCTTTGGCAGAGATATTTGACTTACCACGGTTGCCTTTACGGATGGAATGCTTTGATATTTCCCATACCCAGGGAATAGAAACAGTGGCATCTATGGTTGTTTTTGAAAATGGTCGTCCCGCGAAGCGTGAGTATCGGCGGTTTAAATTACGAACGGTGCAGGGAAAACCAGATGATTTTAAATCAATGGCAGAAATTATGCAGCGCCGATATGGTGAAAAAGAGTGGCCTATACCCGATTTGATTATTATTGATGGAGGATTAGGTCAATTACACGCAGCCCTTCCTATTATTAGAAAAGCGGGCTGTATGGCCCCCGTTATTAGTTTGGCGAAGCGTATTGAAGAAGTGTTTGTTGAGGGAAGAAATCAATCGATTATATTAAGTCATCACACGCCGGAATTACAACTCTTGCAAGCGATTCGGGATGAATCACATCGCTTTGCGATTACGTATCATCGGACATTGCGAGGTAAAAGGGGATTAGTTTCTCTTTTGGATCATATTGAAGGCGTAGGACCTAAGCGACGCAAAGCGTTGTGGTTACATTTTAAAAATATGGAAGAAATTAAACAAGCTAATGTGGAAGCACTTACGGCAGTGCCGGGGATGAATAAAAAAGTTGCTGAAAATATTTATAATTTTTTTAGACTCGGATTAGATGAAAGGAAAAAACGCGTAGGGATAAGTAAAAGTTAAATAAATATAGGGATAGTCGCTATATTCAAAGAATATGTAGCGACTATTTTAGTATAAACAGTACTTAATAATCATTATCGTAAAATAATAAATGCTTTGAGAGATATATATAATTTATTGTGAAGCATATATTGAAAAGAAAAAGAAGTGAATATATATACATAAATAACAATAAAATGCTAATGATAATCAATGTAAATAAAGAAATAAAGAAAAAATATAAAAAAATATACAAAAATAGGTTGCTAAATATTTTACGATGTGGTATTATAAATACAGATAAAAGATAATTAATATTTGTTAGTTACAATTTTTAGGGAGGCAATAACAATGGATAAATACGAATGCACAGTTTGTGGATATATTTATGATGAAGCAGAAGGAGATGCTGATAACGGCATTAGTGCAGGCACTAAATTTGCTGATTTAGCTCCTGATTGGATGTGTCCAATGTGTGGGGCTGATAAAGGTTCGTTCGTTAAGGTTGATTAATGGATATAAAACATAAAGGGGTTATGGTGTAAAACCGTAACCCCTTTTTTTATAAAAAGAAAAAGTTACTTATCAACAAGTAATTTGTATAGACGATATAAATGCTCTTTGTTACAATAAAAAGAAAACGTTATCTCAATAAGGAGGTATATATATGGATATACAAACCATTCGAAAGAAAGCCAAAGAACGTCAAAAGGCATGCATTGTCTGTTCTTATTGTGATGGGCATGGTTGTAGAGGAAAAATTCCGGGATTTGGCGGATTGCGAACGGGGCGTTCGTTTCAGCGCAATATAGAAGCGTTAGCAGCATATGGACTAGTTATGAATAGTATGAGTGGTACGGTCTGTCCTAAAACGGATGTATCTTTTTTTGGAAAGACGTTGCGTTTTCCTGTGATGATCGCACCTATTGGGGCGATTGCCTTAAATTGTGGTTGGCAAGAAGAAACAGAAGCTCGTGAATATGAATATGTTGAAGCCATTTGTGGTGGCGCTGCGGATGCCGGTGTGGCGGCTTGGACTGGTGACGGAGGGATTCCTTTTGTATATCAAGCTGGGATGGATATGGCACAAAAATTTGCTAAGACCGTTATTCCTACGATTAAACCGCGGGTGGATGAAGAAATTATTGACCGTATTCATCGTGCAGAAGCAGCGAATGCCTTAGCTGTAGCCTGTGATATAGATGCAGCTACTTTAGTGAATATGCGGTTGTTAGGACAACCAGTTGAACCGAAATCACCAGCGAGTATTCGTACGTTGGCCGGCATCTCTTCCCTTCCTTTTATCGTAAAGGGGATTATGTCAGCAAAAGAAGCATTGATTTGTGCTGAAGCGGGTGTTTCTGGCATTGTTGTGAGCAATCATGGCGGTAGGGCATTGGATGGCTTAGCGGGTACGGCTGATGTGTTACCTGAAATTGCGGCTGCCGTCAAAGGAAAACTTACGATTTTTGTCGATGGGGGCATTCGTCATGGTGAAGATATATTGAAAATGTTGGCGTTAGGTGCAGATGCCGTACTTATCGGTCGGCCCGTAGCTATTGCGGCTATCGGTGGTGGTCGTGAGGGCGTACGTATATATTTAGAACAATTATATCAAGAGTTTTCTGAAGCGTTAATTATTACAGGTACACCGAGTGTAGATGATATATCTTCAAATATTATTCGAACCTTATCATCATATTAAGGAAAGTCTGTTAAACAGTAGATAAAAATTGCTAGGTTTATATTTTTTTTATATTTTCTTTGATTTTGAGAATTAAAGGTGATAAAATATAGGTGTATTTTTGATAGTGATTATTTATGATAATAGAGGCAATATATGAAAAAACAATGGCAATGGCGGAAACATGAGCCTTTTTTAGCAAGCGAAATGGCACAATCTCTTCATATTTCTACTTTTTTAGCAGAAATATTATTGGGGAGAGGAATTACGACAGTTGAAGAAGGTGTCCATTTTTTGCATGATACCGTAGCGGATGCGGCTGATCCGCACTTAATGAAAGGCTTAGATAAGGCTGTTGAACGCTTGCAGAGTGCTATTGAAAAGAAAGAAAAAATTGTTGTCTATGGTGATTATGATGTAGACGGTATTACAGCGACGGTCATTTTATATTCTATTTTACGGGATTTAGGGGCCTGTGTTGATTATTATATTCCTGAACGACAAAGTGAAGGTTATGGTTTACATCAAGAGGCCTTAGAGCAGTTAGTGCAGGCACAAACCGATCTGTTGGTTACCGTTGATTGTGGTATTGCCTCGGCAGCATTGGTATCAGCGTTTAATTCGGCGATGGATATTATTATTACGGATCACCATGAACCGCCACCACAGGTGCCACCTGCATATGCTGTGTTAGATGCGAAACAACCTGATTGTACTTATCCTTATAAGGAGCTTGCTGGTGCAGGTGTCGCATATCTGTTGGGACGTACGTTGTGGAAACAAATGCGACATACGACATTAACGAAGTATGCGGAAATCGCGGCCCTGGGAACGATTGCTGATTTAGTTCCGTTAACAGGCGAAAATCGGGCATTGGTTAAAGCCGGATTGCAACGAATGAGAGAGGGGGCGAACCCAGGGTTAAATAAGTTGTTTTCCATAGCGAACATTCCTCGTCAGCGTGTGCAAGCCGGCACGATTGCCTATCTGATTGCACCACGGTTAAATGCGTCAGGGCGATTAAGCCATGCCAAACGGGGGGTGCAATTACTCTTAGCGGAGGAAACAGATCCGCAGATTACATTGATAGCCGAAGAGTTGAGTGCTTTAAATAAGGAACGACAGGCGATTGAAAAGCAGATATCGCAACAAGCGGTTCAACAAATTAAGGCCGGTGGACATGAACAGGATGGGGTATTGATTGCCTATGGTGAAGAGTGGCATCCTGGTGTGATTGGTATTGCCGCTTCTCGCGTGGTAGAAAAATATTATCGACCAGCTTTAGTGATTAGTGTACATAATGGTATAGGGAAAGGATCTTGTCGGAGTATTGATGGTTTCCATATGTATCAGGCTTTGCAGTACGCAGCCGATTTATTGATACAATTCGGGGGACACCAAATGGCGGCGGGATTTTCTGTTGCTGTTGAGAATATCGAAGCATTACGACAACGGTTATGTGAATATGCAGCCAAGGAAATGAAAGCGGAAGATTATGTGCCTAAGATTGTTATTGAGGGGGAATTATTGGCGAGCGATATTACGTTGGCGTTAGTACAGGAAATGGAACAATTAGAACCGTATGGAATGAAAAATGCTCGTCCTATATTTGCAATAAAAGAAGCGAATATCAACGATGTGAAAATGGTAGGTACTGATAAAAGCCACTTACAGATGAAAATTCGATCGACTACACCAAACGTATTGACTGCTATTGGTTGGTCTATGGGAGAGATGTATAGTAATTATTGGCTTGATACAGCAGATATAGCCTTTCAATTAGACCTGAATGAATTTAGGGGAGAAATAACGCCTCAATTGGTTTTAAAAGATATTCGAGCTAAAAAAGAAGATATTCATTTAAATCGTGCTGTTATGGTCGATATATATCAATTGATTCATAGTTACGCAAAACGATTTGCTTTTTATGGTTCGTCTAATTCTGTTCCGGAGATAGAACAAGGTAGATTACAACAATACTTGTTACAAGAACGGCAACGGCAATATGGTGGCGCTGTTGTTTATGCGGTAGTGCGGGTGTTGATGGAATTGGGAATATTACAACTGCGGTTAAGCTCTCATGGACCCGTTTATGTATTACCACTTATTGCACATAAATTGCAGCTTTTAGATTCTGCAACATATAGAAAATATTATGCACGAGAGGAGGGATAATGTGGAGACAGAACATATTCCAGAAGGAACAGTAGAAGAAAAATTTCAATATTTACTGGCTACAATACGGAAGTATCAACCAGATCTATCGGAAGATATATTGACTAAAGCTTTTATCTTAGCTGCTGATGCACATAAAACGCAACGCCGTGTAAGTGGAGAACTTTACATTGTCCATCCGTTGGCAGTTGCTCAAATTTTGGCAGATATGAAAATTGATGCGACGACGATTACCGCCTCTTTGTTACATGATGTAGTGGAGGATACGAAATATACATTAGAGGAAATTGAAGAACGATTTGGTAAAGAAGTTGCTTTTTTAGTAGATGGGGTTACGAAATTAAATCGGTTAGATTATCGGACAAAAGAAGATCAGCAACTTAATAGTTTGCGAAAAATGTTTTTGGCGATGGCAAAAGATATTCGGGTAGTGGTAATTAAACTGGCGGATAGGCTACATAATATGCGGACGTTGCGTTATATGCGTAGTGATAAACAAAAACGTATATCGCAAGAAACACTGGAAATATTTGCTCCTTTAGCCCATCGATTAGGTATTTTTAATATTAAATGGGAACTGGAAGATTTATCATTTCGTTATTTAGAACCAGATAAATATTATGATTTAGTCGATCAGATGAAGCAAAAACGGCACGCCCGTGAAGAAATTGTTAATGATGCGATTACGGTTTTACAGAAGGCGTTAGCAGACTCACATATTTCTTTTGAAATTAATGGCAGACCGAAACATTTATATAGTATTTATAAAAAAATGAAAAAAGATAATCGAGATTTGAGTCAGGTCTACGATTTATATGCCATTCGTATTATCGTTGATACGGTGCAAGATTGTTATGGTGTGTTAGGTATTGTACATAGCTTATGGAAACCTTTGCCGTATCGATTTAAAGACTATATTGCTATGCCGAAACCCAATAATTATCAATCACTTCATACGACGGTTATCGGTTCGCAGGGACAGCCCGTTGAAATTCAAATTCGTACGTGGGAAATGCATCATGTTGCAGAATATGGTGTAGCCGCTCATTGGCGTTATAAAGAAGGACATGCCAATGCAGGAGCTAATGAATTTGATGAAAAAATGGGGTGGTTACGAAATTTGTTGGAATGGCAAGATACGAGTAATCCCCGTGAGTTTATGAATGCGTTAAAATTAGATGCCTTTTCGGATGAGGTGTTTGTATTTACGCCACAGGGCGATGTTATTGATTTGCCGCAAGGTGCGATTCCGATTGACTTTGCCTATCGGATTCATACGGATGTGGGACATCATTGCGTAGGGGCGAAAATTAATGGTAAAATTGTCCCCTTGGATTATTCTTTAAAAAATGGTGATATCGTTGAAATCATTACGACGAAGACGGGAAAACCTAGTATGGATTGGTTGAAAATTGTAGGTAGTTCGGAAAGTCGTTCTAAAATTCGTACATGGTTTAAACGAGAAAATCGTGAAGAGAATATTGAAAAAGGGATGGAAGCCTTAGAAAAAGAGTGTAAACGTTTGGGCTATGAATGGAAAGCCGTTTATACGACTAGTCGTTTGGCACATATTGCTAAGCAGATGAACGCAGGGACGGAAGAGGATCTAGTAGCAGCTATTGGGTATGGAGGTTTTGCCGTCAATACCATTTTAATTAAATTGATTAAAATGTATAAACAAGCGGATCAAGATAAAGAAGGCTTAGAGCCGATACAAGTTATGGAAACGGTAAAATCGGTGAAAAATGTACAAACTACCGGTTCGGGTATTTTAGTAAAAGGGGAGGCAGGACTACTTATTCGTATAGCAAAATGTTGTAGTCCTGTACCAGGTGATCCGATTATTGGTTTTATTACGAAAGGTCGGGGTATTTCCGTCCATCGAGCTGATTGTCCTAATATTAATCACGTCCGTAGTGATGTCGAGCGCTTGATTGATGTTGAATGGGAATGTAGTGGTAAGGAATGGTTTGAAGTGCATATTGAAATTGTCGCTTATGATCGAACAGGGATTATGGCAGAGATTATGGCAGTATTAGCGGAATTGAAAATTTCTATATTAAGTATGAATGCCAAGGTGAATGATACCAAAACAGCTATGATTTATATGGGCATCAGTATTAAAGATTTAGCTCAATTTGAATTTGTCACTACTAAAATTCGCCGGTTAAAAGATGTGTATTCAGTGGCACGATATACAGGAGGTCAATTATGAGGGCAGTAGTACAGCGAACGTTATCTTCACAGGTTACTTCGGAAGGCGTTGTAACAGGTGCTATTAAGCGAGGGCTAACTGTTTTATTGGGCGTGGCACCTGATGATGATGAACGTGATGTCGCTTATATGGTAGATAAGCTTGTTCATATGCGAATATTTGAGGATGAACAGGGAAAAATGAACATATCCGTTCAGGATATTCAAGGGTCTATTCTCGTGATATCTCAGTTTACCTTATATGGTGATTTACGTCATGGCCGACGCCCCGGTTTTACGGGCGCAGCGGCTCCAGAGGTAGCCGCTAAATGGTATCAACGTTTGATTGACGCATTGCGAGCAACGGGACTTACGGTTGAAACAGGCAAGTTTCAAACAGAGATGCTCGTGACATTGGAAAATGATGGTCCTGTTACCATATTATTAGATAGTAAAAAAATATTTTAATGAAAGGTGGATAATAACGATAATAATGAGTATGAAATATGAAGTAAATGTATTAGGTCCAGTTATGACGAATTGTTATATTGTATATGATACGGATACTAAAGAAGGTATGGTCATCGATCCGTCTTGGGATTATGATGTTATTCATGCACGCTTACAGGCATTGGGTGTATCCTTGCAATATATTGTCCTGACCCATGGGCATGCTGATCACATTGGGGCCTTGCAAGAATTGCGACAAAAAGAACATGTCCCCGTATACATAGGTGCAGGAGATAAAGCACTAATTTCTAATTCACGCAATAATATGTCTATGTTTGTGGGGCGAGAAATTGTATGCGATTTACCAGAGTATATTTTGGCAGATGGGGATGTATTACACTTAGGAAAATTATCATTTCGCGTTATTACGACACCGGGACATACGCCCGGAGGAATTTGCCTTTATGGACAGAATACACTGTTTTCTGGTGATACGTTATTCCGTTATTCCGTGGGTAGAACTGATTTATATGGGGGTGCTTGGGATACATTGATTCAGAGTATCAACGAAAAATTAATGATCTTACCACCCGATACGGTGGTATTACCAGGACACGGACCGGCGACCACGATAGGGGAAGAAAAAACAGGCAATCCCTATTTGGATGGAGGCTGGTAATGGATGTTCCGGGATAGAGGCGTACAATTTTGGATGAGGATTGTTTTGGGATTGCTGGCAATGGTGTTTTGCATTTCTATCCATGCTGTTTATTGGCCCATTGTTATTTCATTAATTTTTACTTTCATTTTAATGCCTATTCGTGATTTGATCATTCGACTTGTTCGGTACATGACGCATCGTACGTTGCCAAGTAGTGTGGGAATTGTCATTTCATTTTTTGTATTGATTGTGATTTTGACTTGCATGATGAACGTTATTTTACGACCCTTATTGTATCAATTGAATTTATTAGCTGCGAATTTTAATTCGATCGTAGCACAAATGGCAGCACTTATAGCACATTTGGAAAACGATCAAACGCATATATATATACCTGAACAGGTCAAGCAACTGATCAATGATACATTACTACGAATTGGAAATTACGGGGTCGATAGTATTACCGATGTGGTTCGATCTTTAGTGGTCATTGCCGGCACGCTAGTAGAATTTTGTGTAGTGCCTTTTATTACGTTTTATTTTATGAAAGATGGTAGTAATTTAGTGACATCCTTTATATCGATATTTCCTAGTGCTTATCGCGGACGGTTAAATATGGTGGTCAGTGAAATACACCGCGTATTGAGTCGATATATTCGAGGTCAAATTATATTGAGTTGCATTATGGCGGGGGTCATCTTTTTGGGAATGTGGATTATGGGGGTACCTTATCCCTTGGTCATTGGTTTATTAGCGGCAATTACTGAATGGATTCCTATTGTTGGACCTATTGTCGGAGCTGTTCCTGCCATTTTATTGGGAGCGACAATTAGTGGTTCTCTTGCACTTAAAGTGTTCGTTTTTTATGTGATTGTACAACAAATTGACAGTCACGTTATTATGCCTCAAGTAATGGGGGCGGTTATTAGATTACATCCTGTAGTGATTATTATTGCTTTGCTTATTGGCGGGACACTGATGGGGATTACAGGAATGATCTTAACGGTTCCAATTACGGCAGTATTACAAATTATTGGTACGCATTTATGGTTTTATGAAACGTGTACAGACAGGGAGATGGAGAATTATGGAAAAAGATAAGGTTGAATTGATGGAAGTTATGATGAAACGTATGAAAGAGAAAATTAAGGATAATCGTTATAAAATGACGACCCAACGGCAAGTCATTTTACGTGCTTTTGTTGAAAGTACGATTCGTCATATGAGTGCAGAAGAAGTATTTGAATTGGTGAAGAAAACGTCTCCCGATATTGGGTTGGCAACTATTTATCGTACGTTGGATTTATTTACGGAAATGGATTTATTGAAAAAACTGGACTTCGATGATGGGTGCAGTCGTTATGAATTAAATGATCGGGAAAATGAAGAACATTTTCACCACCATTTAATTTGCTTAGGATGTAATAAAGTGCGAGAATGTAAGGATGATTTATTAGAAACATTAGAAGCTAATTTACAAAAACAATATCATTTCCGCACAGTCGATCATCAATTAAAAGTGTATGGTTACTGTGAAGAATGTGATGCAAAACGCCAAAAAGAAGGCGAAGAAACCGACTCATCCATAGAGCAGGCATGAGTAGCACGCAAAAGTACATTTATCGAGGACCAACAGAATATCATGCCATGGTAGGGCAAGTGATGGCATATTTGGGTTTTACTGGCGGGAGATTACCTGGTCTGGTGGAAGCGGTGGTTTTGATAAAAGAAGAAAACCACCGTTTCTTCTTGCATTGTTTATATGGTCATGATGAAATGGCACGATCTTTTGTGGGAGAATTAAAAACAAGTCTTATCGGGCAAGAGATAAAACGATATTTATTGCATTGGTATGATACGTGGCAAGGTGTAGAACGAGGCAGGTGGGGAATCTTAATTGGTGTTCGCCCAACAAAATTGGTACACCATTTACTTGATAAGGGATTAGATGAAAAGCAAGTGCAGTATGAATTGGTACATACATATGAAGTGGATGCAGAATTAGCTAGTCAATTAGTACGTATGGCGGTATTACAACAACCCTATATTAAGGTACCAGCCAATCAAGTATCTATATATGTAGGGATTCCTTATTGTTCTAGTCATTGCTTATATTGCTCATTCCCGTCTCGTTTGGTGCAACAGAATGTGGGTATACCGAGTTTTATTGATGCGTTAGTACAGGATATTGATGATTGGGGAAGCATATGTCGTCAATATGGGTTGCACGTACATTCTATTTATGTCGGCGGAGGAACTCCTACTTGTTTGCCTGTACAAGCATTACAGAATATTTTATGTGCTATTAAAGAAGCGTTTCCTAATGTTCAAGAATGGACCGTAGAAGCAGGACGACCGGATACGGCATCACTTGATAAATTAACGCTGTTGGCCGAATGTGGTGTCCATCGAATTAGTGTAAATCCACAGACGATGCAACAATCGTTGCTTGACTGTATGGGGAGAAAACATGTGATAGAGGATGTTTATCGCATGTATGAACAGTGTCGTGCATTACATTTTTCGATTATTAACATGGATTTTATTGCTGGGTTACCTAGACAAACCGTAGCAGATATGCAAGAGAATATGAAAATTGTTTGCCAACTCTTACCGGAAAATGTTACAATTCATACGTTAGCGTTAAAAAAACAAGCTCCTTTATTTTCACATCCCTTACGACAAGAGATTCCGTCGGAAGCCATTGTAACGGATATGCTGGCATGTTGTCACCATACGTTAAAAGATGCGGGTTATATTCCCTATTATCTTTATCGACAAAAATACATGGCTACGGGCTTTGCCAATATTGGGTATGCTCAACCCGGCACGGTTAGTGCTTATAATATAGAAATGATGGAAGAACGTCAAAACATATTTGCCGTTGGTCCTGGAGGTGCAACCAAGCTCATTACGGGAAAGTATACATTAGCTAAAATGTATCAGCCTAAAGATATAGATCGGTATATACAAGAATTACCAGAAACGATAAAGGAGAGACACCGTTTGTGTGCCGATATATGGAGGAGAGGATAAGTCATGTCAATTACCGCACCGCGAGGTACGCAAGATTTTTTACCAGAACAAACGGTAGCGTGGCAAATGTTGGAGTCTAAGATTCGCAATATATGTGCGCTATATGGATTTGGTGAAATTAGAACACCTATATTTGAACAGACGGAGTTGTTTTTACGTGGAATCGGAGAAACAACCGATGTAGTTACAAAAGAAATGTACACCTTTTTAGATCGAGGTGGACGTAGCATGACGTTGCGTCCGGAAAACACGGCATCGGTCGTACGATCTTTTTTAGAACATAAACTGTACAGTGAGGCAAAAGTACATAAATTATATTATATGGGTCCCATGTTTCGTCATGATCGACCGCAAGCTGGGCGGTACCGTCAATTCAATCAATTTGGCGTAGAAGCGATTGGTTCTAAAAGTCCTGCTGTGGATGCAGAAATTATTGCAATGGCATTTCAATTATTTCATGAGTTGGGCTTAGAAGATCTTACGTTGCATTTGAATTCGGTAGGATGTTCTTGTTGTCGACCGCGATATAGAGAAAAATTACTAACATTTTTGGAAAATAAAAAAGAGGAATTATGCGAAGATTGTCGCACGCGGTTAGAAAAAAATCCCTTGCGTGTCTTAGATTGTAAACTAGATGGAGAAAAAATGATGCAAATGGGAGTGCCGTTAATTACAGATTCACTTTGTGATATGTGTCATGATCACTTTGAACAGGTCCAGACATATTTAACGAGTATTCATATTCCTTTTGTGTTAGATCCGTGCTTAGTACGAGGTTTAGATTATTATACGAATACGGCTTTTGAAATTATGTATACACCTTTGGGTGCACAAAGTACTATTTGTGGTGGTGGTAGATACGATGGCTTGATTTCAGAAGTAGGAGGCCCAGATACTCCTGGTATTGGCTTTGCCATAGGCATGGAACGATTGTTACTAACATTGCAGGAACAAGGACTGATGAAAAATGTAGAAACGCCTATTCCCGTATACATCGTTGCTTTAGGGGATAAGGCTCGCGAGCAAGCGTTTGTTGTACAACAACAACTGCGTGATCGTGGAATTTATGTAGAGATTGATCTCATGGGGCGTAGCATGAAAGGGCAGATGAAAGCAGCCAATAAGTCTCGTGCTATATATACGGTTATTATGGGTGATGATGAATTAGCACAGGGAGAAGTTTCGGTACGAAATATGCAAACCAAAGAACAAGTTAGTGTTGCCTTAGATGACATTATTACTTATATAGAAGAACAAGAGAAAGGAATGAAAGCGTAATGGAAACGACAGTAGGATTGCACCGGTCACAATATTGTGCAGAAGTCAGTGAAGCAGATCAAGGGAAAGAAGTCATATTATTTGGTTGGGTAGAACGCCGGCGTGATCATGGAGGATTAATTTTTATTGATTTACGGGATCGCACGGGGGTTGTACAAGTCGTTGCTTCTCCAGATTACGAAAAAGATGCATTTAGCAAAGCGGAACAAGTTCGTAATGAATATGTTTTGGCTGTTCGCGGCAAGGTACGTATGCGTGATAAGGAAACGATTAATCCGAAAATGAAAACTGGTACAATTGAAGTACGGTGTGAAGAATTACGGATATTGAATCAGTCCAAAACGCCACCGTTTTATATCGAAGATAATATTGATGTGGATGAAAAAATTCGCTTGAAATATAGGTACTTAGATTTACGCCGTCCTGAAATGCAGCATAACTTGGTTATGCGTCATCGCGTTAAACATGCGATGCGGTCTTTCTTAGATGCACATGGTTTTATTGACATTGAAACGCCAGAATTGTGTAAGAGTACACCCGAAGGTGCAAGAGATTACTTAGTTCCCAGTCGTGTAAATGAAGGCAAGTTTTATGCGTTACCTCAATCACCTCAGATTTTTAAACAATTACTAATGATATCAGGCATGGATCGGTATTACCAAATTGCTCGGTGTTTCCGTGACGAAGATTTGCGTGCGGATCGACAACCTGAATTTACCCAATTAGATATGGAAATGTCTTTTATGGATCAAGAAGAGATATTATCGTTGACCGAAGAAATGATGCAGTATATTTTTAAAGAAACGTTAGGGTATGAAATTTCTTTACCTATTCCTCGTATGACGTGGGATTACGCCATGGAAAATTATGGTTCTGATAAACCTGATTTGCGTTTTGATATGAAATTTACAGATGTTACAGAATTAGTTAAAGATACGGAATTTAAAGTATTTCGTAGCGTTATTGATAACGGTGGACAAGTAAAGGCAATTAACGTAAAAGGGGATGCCGATATCCCACGGCGTGAACTTGATGGTCTGGTAGAATATGTAGGGCGTTATGGTGCGAAAGGACTGGCTTGGATTGGCTTTTTAGAAGACGGCACGTTAAAATCACAAATTAAGAAATTCTTTAGCGAAGATATGTTACGTGCTATTGGGCAAAAATGTGGCGCTGAAAAAGGCGACTTAGTCCTCATGATTGCGGATAAACCGGCCGTTGTAGCCGCTGCTTTGGGGGAATTGCGTAAAGAAATGGCCCGTCGCATGAATTTAATTGATGAAAATGCGTTTGCCTTTACGTGGGTTGTTGATTTCCCCATGTTTGAATATAATGAAGAAGAAAAACGTTACACCGCAATGCATCATCCGTTTACGGCTATGCGTGATGATGATTTAGATAAATTAGAAAGCGATCCTGCACATGTATATGCGAAAGCATATGATTTGGTATTGAATGGTATTGAATTAGGGGGAGGCTCTTTGCGTATTTATCAACCGGATATTCAACAGCGTGTATTTAAGGCAATTGGCTTAACTCCAGAAGAAGCAGAACAAAAATTTGGCTTCTTAATTCGTGCATTTGAATATGGGGCACCTCCCCATGGTGGTTTGGCTTTTGGTTTAGATCGTATGATTATGTTAATGTTAAAACGTAAATCAATTCGTGATGTCATTGCTTTCCCGAAGACGCAGAATGCAATTGACCCGATGAGTGAAGCTCCTTCTGAAGTAACACGGAAGCAATTGCATGAATTGCACATTCAAGTAGAAGAAGATCTTGTTTCTAAGTAATAGATGATCCATTTTGAGTATTTCCTATGTAGTATAAATAGGGATGAAGAAGGAGGGATTTGGTGCGTACTTTTTTACATGAAGTATATGAGTGGTTGTATTCCATTGTTATTGCCTTAGCCATTGCCTTGGTAATTCATATCTTTTTTGTCCAACCAACACGTGTTTCCGGTGAATCAATGGTACCCACGTTACATAATGGAGAGTATTTGCTGGTAGCTAAATGGCCACATATTTTTAAACAGATGCCACAATATGGACAAATTGTGATTATTGATAGTCGTGTGGCTTATCAACGTACATGGAAAGATGATGCGGCGGAACCGATGCATAATTATTTTGCTTTCTTTAATGCGAATTTACAAACGCACCATGTCTGGGTAAAGCGAGTGATTGGTTTACCTGGTGACACCTTGGCTTTTCGTGAGGGAAAAGTTTGGCGCAATGGCAAACCGCTGACGGAAACATATATTAATGAGCCTATGGAATACACCAGTTCCAAAGAAATACGGATACCGGAAGGTTATGTATTTTGCATGGGTGATAATCGAAATCATAGCAGTGATTCACGCTATATTGGACCCGTTCCTTTGGATCATGTCCTGGGACGAGTTATTTGGTAATTTTACGTAGACAGTTCGCAATCCATCCTGTCGTTAAATAAAACTAGGAGCATCGTAAACGATACGCATTGTTGATGGATGAAAAGCTATTTTCATCCATCATTTTTTTTAGGAGGTGACGCTTATGTATTCATTTTGGTCTAGTTCGCGACGATTAACTATATCAGCGATGGTAATAGCTGCTTATTTGGCTATCATATTTTTTACAGCAGGTATTTCTTTTGGTGCATATCAAATTCGGATTGCCACAGCATTGTATGCATTAGCGTATTGTTTTCCCTTCCTAGTTATTCCGATGGGAATTGCTAATTTTTTTGCCAACTTATTATTTGGTGGGTTAGGTATAATTGATATGATAGGGGGAAGTTTGGTCGGAATGATCGTAACTTTTTTACTGGTGCAAATTAAAATACGTACCTTGCCGATTTGGCTTGCTTTTTTTCCGATTGTACTTGTGCCGGCTTTGGGTGTGGGTTTATGGTTAGCACCCTTATTGCATATACCTTATACTGCTGTGGTGAGTAGCATCGCTATTGGGCAAATTATTCCGGCGGGAATAGGCGTATTTTTTATTCATACATTTATACGGTATAAATATATTCTTATAAAGGAGAACATATGAGTCGAACAAAACAAGAATTACAAGGCATTACGACCTTGGGAAAACAACAAACTCAGTATAGCACAACCTATGATCCGACCCGGTTGGAAACATTTGTGAATAAACATCCTGAGCATGATTATTTTGTGAAATTTAATTGTCCTGAATTTACTAGTTTATGCCCTAAAACAGGACAACCCGATTATGCTACGCTTTATATATCTTACGTTCCTTGTGAACGCATGGTGGAAAGTAAATCATTAAAATTATATTTGTTTAGCTTTCGGAACCATGGGGATTTTCATGAAGATTGTGTAAATATCATTATGAACGATCTTATTTCGTTAATGGATCCCAAATATATTGAAGTATGGGGTAAATTTTTACCGCGGGGGGGCATTAGTATTGATCCTTTTTGTAATTATGGGAAAAAAGGTACTCCGTGGGAACAAGTTGCATGGAAACGCTTATCTGAGCATGATATGTATCCAGAGATAGTTAATAATAGATAGGGGTTTAGTTGTTATAAGAAATAATTGGGTTTGCTTTTTCGGTAGGATATATATAAACGGTGTATCTTGTGAAGATACACCGTTTTTTCTTGTTTATGCGTTTTTTTGCCTGGTGAGAAAAATAAGTAAATACAAAATGATATTGTTTATCTATATTATAGGCGTATTATATAATTAATGGTATACTTAGTATATAAATAAGGTAGGTGAGAAAATGACAGAAATGAAGTTAGCTTTGCTCAAAGAGCAAGCTTTTTCAGGTGATGCCCGAAAACAATGTGAAGTAGGGGATTATTATTTTTTTAGTAATCGTGAAGACAATTTGAAGTGGGCTTTATATTGGTATAGTCATGCGGCAAAACAAGGTGATGCGGCAGGCCAGTATAATTTAGCTTATCAATATGAACATGGCATGGGTGTGCCTGTGGATAAACAAAAAGCCTTTTATTGGTATCGCTGTGCAGCTGAACAGGGATATGGGGCTGCTGAAAATGGAATTGGTGATTTTTATCATTATCCTGGAAGTATTCCGACTAATGTATGTATTGCCGGGTATTGGTATCATCGTGCTGCTCAACATGGCGATTCAAATGGGCAATGCAATTATGGAATTATGCTTCAATTTGGTGAATTAGGATATGTTGATTATAAAAGAGCTAGTTATTGGTATAGCAAAGCCGTACAACAAGAACACTTGCGAGCTACGAATAATTTGGGCTTTTTATATGAACATGGGTTGGGCGTAGAGATAGATGAAATAAAAGCGGCTAATTTATATACGAAAGCTGCCATCGGTGGAGATGGAATGGCTCAAAATAATTTGGGTAAATTGTATCGCCGTGGTGGTGGTGTAGAAAAGAACTTAAGGGAAGCCGCTTACTGGTTTGCCCAATCGGCACTTTCTGATTATGACGAGGGAATTCGTAATTATGTTCGGGCGTTAGAACATGGTGAAGGCATTGAAAAGGATATGGTGGAAGCTGCGTTTTGGCGAGAAAAATTAATTATGAATCGATGGAAATAAAAGAAAAAAACGATGTAACTACGGTTACATCGTTTTTTCTTTTATTTCTTTTCATAGTAGTAACGCGTCCACATGGTTAATTCGGACAATGCTGGATGAGGTGTCATCGTTTCGCTAAGTGTATAGACTGAACGTGGCGGTAAATGCCTTGTTAGAGGTAAGGCACGTAGCTTTTTTGTAATATCGGAACAAATATCCGGTTCGGATATCTGTAGATGCTGACGACCGCAATAGAATAAATTGCAGAAAGGTTGAATTAAGATAGACGCTTCAACGCCTACAATATGTACACCGAGGATTTTTTTCTGTTTGCTATCAATGACGAGTTTTACAAAACCATCATCACTGGCATTTGGCATAAAGCCTAAGGCATATCCTTTGGCGGTAGAAGAATAATGATTGATAGCTATTTCTACTTCGTAACCTGCATTGCGAGCGGCTTTTTCATTCATGCCGATATGTGCTGCTTCAGGGTAGGTGTATGTTACGGCCGGTATGGCATCATAGCGTACCCAACGCCATTCTTCAGGTGCTTTATTAGAAAATAAATTATGTGCGAGTGTTTCGGCTTCATAATTGGCTTTATGGCGAAATGGTGCTTTACCATTAATATCACCTAATGCCCAAATACCAGGTGCCGTTGTTTCTAAGAATTCATTCGTACGAATATAACCGCGTTTATCTAGTTGTACATGTGTATTTTCGAGATGAAGTAATTCTGTCATTGGTTTAATACCAGGTGCTACAAGAATTTCTTCGGCCCGTACTGTCGTTATTTCACCACTCGTACGATCCGAACAAGTTACTACCTTTTCGCCATTTTCCATTTCTACCGATAAGGTATCTTGGTTTAGACGAACGTCGATTCCGTACTGTTGAAATTGTGTTAGCATATGTGCGGATACGGCTTCATCTTCTTTGGGGAGTAAGCGTACATTATGTTGTACGACTGTTACTTTTGTCCCTAATGCATTAAATACATGAGCAAATTCACAGCCAATAGGCCCGCCACCGAGAATGATTAAACTTTTGTATGGTTTTTGGGGATAGGCATCGCCAAAAAAGGTTTCCGATGTAAGATAACCAACATCGTTTAGACCTTCCACGGCAGGAATATTTGTGCGACCGCCGGTGGCAATAAAGATAGATGTACCCGTTATACGTTCGGTGGTTTCGTTTGCATAGGTGATAGTGATGGTTTTATCGTCTGTAAAAGAAGCTGTTCCTTGATAGGTGGTGACATGAGGAAAGGCGTCATAGTAGGTGCGAATTTCATCACTTTCTTGTATTTTGTGCCAAAGCCGCTTGCTGAGTAAGTCCCAGTCAACAGTTATTTTTTCTGTATAAATGCCAAGTCGTGCGGATTCAGCCATCTCACGGATGCGATTAGCTGCGGTAACGAGTATTTTAGTAGGGATACAGCCACGATTTAAACAGGTTCCACCAAAGCGACCTCGTTCAATGATAGCGACACTTTTCCCGCCGGCAATAGCTGCATCGGCGATGATATTGGCAGCACCAGTGCCAATAATAATGACATCATATTGTTTCATTGTATATATCCTCCATTGATGTATTGTTCGTGTTTTTAGTATACGTTGGTTTGGCTTTTTTTACAAGAAGCCTTATTTTTTCAGTTAATGTATTATAGTTGATAAATTTGTATCCAAAACATAAAAAAAAATGTCGGATTGGATTATTTTATGTCCGAATGGAGTAGAAAAAGTACTCGGGGGGGGTATATTAAATACAAAAATAAGAATTAATATCATAAACGGAGGGGAGTATATGAGAAAACATATATGGGCAGCCGTTATGGCTGCTATATTCAGTACCACTGTATCAAGTATATATGTACAGGCGGAAAGTACTTATTTGACGGACAATGTGGTGGTACGAGCGGAAAATGCACGTGCGAGGGCGAAAAAGCGTCCCGAAACGGTAACTATTATTACGAAGCAGGATATGAAAGAGAAAAAAATGCAAGATTTGCGGAATGTTTTGGAAGTGGTTCCGGGCGTTTCTTTTTCTGTCGATGGCATGAATCGCTCCGATTATTCTATTCGCGGTGCCGCCAGTCGGCATTGCCCGATTTTTGTTGATGGTCTTAAAGAAGCGGGCGAATACAGTAAGCTTATGGGTGCCGCCAATGAAATGGAACGGTTTTCGACCCATAATATGGCCCGGGTTGAAGTGGTGCGCGGCGTATCGGGAGCCCGATACGGTTCCGATGCGGTAGGCGGTGCCATTCGGATTATTACGAAACGACCGGTCAAAACAAATGCTTATTTTGATTATGAATATCGGGTAGTGGCTCACGATAAAAACGATGAATATACCTATCGCTTGGGCATGGATATGGTAGGAAAACGAATGCAGGCACAAGTATCGGTGGCCGATAATACTACGGCTCCTTATTATAATTGGCAGTATGCGGATTATAATTTACCCTATATGACAGATAAAAATTTCCCTGATGTTAAAACCATGGATACGGCTCATTGGCCGAAGAATCATACGTTTATTCAAGATAATTTCAGCGGTTCGCGTCGCCATTTAGAAGGACGGTTATTTTTTCAACCGACATCGCGTACGGAAGTCATGTATGGGTTTCATCGCCTGAATGACGATACGAGGACGGCGGAATTTTTAGGACATTTTTCTTTTGAATGGTGGCTTAGAGGGGATTGGCCCGAAGCATTAACAGAAAAAAATAAGGGTTTCTTTTTTACGGAGTATATGGATATAGCTAATCATATTCAACGGGATACTAACCAAGGATATATTTCGTACGGTTGGAATACGGGCGATATAAAATTACGGGTGAAAGATTCGCACTATGGTAAATTAACGAATACGTATTTAAATACTACTTTTCTGAAAAATAAGTCGTCCGATTGGCTGGAAAGCGGCGATCGCTCTTATGATATGGAATTAAACTGGTATGGGAATCCCAAACATTCGATTACCGTAACTGCGCAACGGAAAAAATCGTACGGCATAGGTACCCGTCTGCGTACCACTAATAAAGCGGGAAGCTTTAAGTATCACTATTGGGAATATAATGCTTGGGGTTACGGTGACGGTATTTGGGAAACGACAGAAGAAAAACAGCTTTATCGGGCGGATATGGAGGAATGGAACGCGGCTATTACCGACACGTATACACCTAATAATAAAATAACCGTTGTGCCCACTTTGCGATATACGCATCATACGACAGGGCATAGACCGACCGTCGGCTTAGGTATTATTTATAAAAATGATGACCGGACGAAGATAAAGGCAAATGTCGGTACAGGGTTTTCTACGCCCGGCATGATGGAAATGTATCATCACTTTATGATGAAACCGTTTACTCCTATTACAGAAGATGGGGTGGTAACGGATTGTTATGTGGACGCTAAGGATACAAAGGGTAACTTACAAAGAATATATTTTTATCCCGGCTGGTATTTTCAAGGAAATCCGAACTTAATACCGGAAAAAGCCTTGGGATTTGATATATCTCTGGAAAAAGAATATACCCATGGACAAGGACGACTTACGGCATTTTATAATCATATTACCGATTATCTTAATTTGTATTACACCTTAAAAAAATTAGAAACAGATCCGGATGATCCCGACACGAAATTAAATGATACGCGGATTTACAGTTATAGCAATCTCAAACGGGTGACGTTGGCCGGTGTGGAAGCGGAATATACGCATCGGTTTAATAAGCATTGGAGCCTTACTGCGTCGGCAACGTATTTACATGCAGTCGATGATAGTATGGGAAAACGTCTGACGATGAAACCGTTATGGAAATATATTTATTCGCTGAATTACAAAAATAAGGCATGGCATGGAACATTATGGGGAGAATATAATACAAATTATATCGATATTTTTGACCGCAAACACATCAAGTTTGAACGTATTGAAGAAGGGTATGAAAAGAATTACGGTATTGCCAACCTTTTGATAGAACGACAGGTGACACCGTCACTTTCTTATTACTTCGGTGTTAATAATCTCTTCCATTATCAATCGACCAGTTTAAATATTCGCGGTCGCATATTCCGCATCGGCGGGAGTTTGCAATTTTAATGCGTTCGGGCGAAAGAAAGGAAAAGTTTCTTTACAGATATAGACGAATATAGTATAATATCTAGTGTCGTACGGGTACTCGGTGTTACGCTTTCTCCAGCGCATACTTAGTGCTTTGCGAATGACGATATATTAGGAGGAATGCTATATGTTAAGTGTTGAAGCAAAAAAAGATATTATTGCTAAATTTGGTAAGAATGAAGCAGATACGGGATCTCCGGAAGTACAAATCGCGTTACTTACGAGCCGTATTTTGTATTTAACAGAACATTTACGGAGTCACAAAAAGGATCACGCATCTCGTCGGGGTTTATTAAAATTAGTTGGGCAACGTCGTAACTTGCTTAGCTATTTACAAAAACATAACTTGGAACGGTATCGTGCAATTCTTGAAAAATTGAACTTACGTAAATAATTTGCACACTGGGAGGCTGATGTGGATGCATCAGCCTCTTTTTTAAAAGGGGTACAGGGTGGCAGGTAGTATGATGATGACGTAATACACGTACTTATCATAGTGCCTGACACCTGTGCAGAAAATGTATAGGAGGATGAGTATGGAAGAAAAGAAGTTTCATATGGAGTTTGCCGGTAGACCGCTTACGGTAGAAGTCGGCAAATTAGCTAAACAGGCGAGTGGTGCCGCATTGGTTCGGTACGGTGATACAGCTGTATTTGTGACCGCAACGGGATCTAAGGATGCTCGAGAAGATGCAGATTTTTTCCCGCTTACAGTAGATTATGAAGAAAAAATGTATTCCGTAGGTAAGATTCCCGGCGGATTTATTAAAAGGGAAGGAAAACCGCCTGAATCAGCGACCTTATTTGCACGGTTAATCGATCGTCCCATTCGTCCATTATTTCCCAAAACCTATCGCCATGATGTACATGTCGTTGCATACGATTTTTGTGTAGACCATGACAATGCTCCGGAAATTGCTGCTATGATTGGTGCATCTGTAGCTTTGAGTATGTCCCATATTCCTTTTGCCGGACCTATTGCAGGGGTGCGGGTAGGACGAGTTGATGGTACTTTTGTTATTAATCCAACGGTAGCACAAAGTGAAAAGAGCGATATGGATATTGTGGTTGCCGGTACGAAGGATGCTATTTTAATGGTTGAAGGGGGTGCTAAACAAGTTCCCGAAGCAGATATGTTAGATGCTATCATGGCTGCTCATGAAGAAATTAAAAAGGTAATTGCTTTTCAAGAAAGTTTCTTAGATGAAATTAGTGTGCCCAAACAGGAATTTGTAGAAGTAGAACCGCCCATTGATATGGTAGAAGCAATTCATGCGTATGGCGAAACCGCCATGAAAGAAGCCGTATTTACATCGGATAAAATGGCACGGGAAGAAAAGATGAATGCCGTAGAAACGGATATTTATGATCATTTTGCAGACATCTATCCGGAAGATATGTCTACGGTTGGAGTAATTACACAAAAGATGATCAAAGAAATTGTTCGCCATATGATTGCTGTTGATAAAATTCGTCCGGATGGGCGTAAGGTCAATGAAGTGCGTCCTGTAAGTTGTGAAGTGGGCTTATTTGCACGTACACATGGTACGGGGTTATTCACGCGTGGACAAACACAAATTTTGAGTTTTGCGACGTTAGCTCCGCTTTCTGAATCACAGCATATTGATGGCGTGGGGATGGAAACAGATCGTCGTTATATGCATCATTATAATTTTCCTTCTTTTAGTGTAGGTGAAACGAAGTCATCCCGTGGACCGGGACGCAGGGAAATTGGTCATGGTAAACTGGCAGAACGAGCATTAACGCAAGTATTGCCGACGGAAGAAGAATTTCCTTATGCTATTCGGGTTGTATCGGAAGTATTAGAATCGAATGGTTCCAGTTCTATGGGTAGTGTGTGCGGTAGTACATTGGCCTTAATGGATGCAGGTGTGCCGTTACAAGCACCCGTATCAGGTGTAGCGATGGGACTCGTTACGAAAGGCGACGATTTTACGATTTTAACGGATATTCAAGGTATGGAAGATGCCCTTGGCGATATGGATTTCAAGGTAGCTGGTACGATGAAAGGGGTAACAGCTATTCAGATGGATATAAAAATCAAAGGTCTTCGCAGGGAAATTTTGGAACAAGCTTTACAGCAAGCACATGAAGGACGTATCCATATTATGGAAAAAATGCTGGCAGCTATTCAGCAGCCGCGAGAAGAATTGTCGCCTTATGCACCGCGAATTATTACGCTACATATTCATCCGGATAAAATTCGTGATGTCATTGGACCGGGGGGCAAGATGATCAAACAGATAACGGAAGAAACGGGAGCTAAAATAGATATTGACGACTCCGGATTAATTTATATTGCTTCTGTTGATGCAGCTGGTGGCAATAAGGCAAAAACATGGATTGAAAATCTGACAAAAGACGTTGAAGTAGGCGAAGTTTATGAAGGAAAGGTAACGCGTATTATGAACTTCGGTGCTTTTGTAGAAATATTGCCTGGAAAAGAAGGGATGGTACATATTTCTCAGCTTGCACCGGAACGAGTTGAAAAGGTGGAAGATGTCGTTCAGGTGGGAGATGAAATTGTCGTTAAATGTATCGAAATCGACGACCAGGGGCGTGTTAATTTATCAAGAAAAGTCTTGTTAACGGGCGATACATCCGATGGACGGTCTCATCAGAAACGCCGTTCAGGGCATCGTCCCAATGGAATGAGGAAATGACAATGACACGAGGATTTAAAATTGTAAAAAAATATGCAGATCAAGATATTACCTTACCCGTGCGCAAGACAACGGGGAGTGCAGGGTATGATTTAGCGGCAGCAGAAACAGTAACTTTGTTGCCACATGCGATTACTATCGTACCTACGGGAGTTAAAGCGTATATGCAGGAAGATGAATATCTGTCTATTTTTATCCGTTCTAGTTTATCTTTTAAATACGGCTTGATGTTAGCTAATGGCACGGGAATTATTGACAGTGATTATTATAATAATAGTGATAATGAGGGACATATCATGATTGCATATTATAATACGGCTGAAGAGCCTTATACAATACAAAAAGGTGAACGTATTGGGCAAGGTATCTTTATGAAGTACTTTACCGTCGATGGTGATACCGTTACGGCTGTTCGTACGGGAGGTATTGGTAGTACGGGGAAAGTATAGTAAAAAGGGCGTCGGACAGGTATGTCTGAACGCCCTTTTTTGGGGAGGAATAGAAATGGACGTTGGTATGGAAACTTGTTTGGATAGCAAAGAAATTATGAAGGGCAAGGTGATTCGAGTAACCCTTGATACGGTGCGTATTGATGGGTTAGCGGAACCGGCAATACGTGAAGTGGTTTGGCATAGAGGGGCGGCATGTGTATTGCCGATTACGGATGACGGAAAAATTCTTTTAGTTCGCCAATATCGGTATGCCCCAGGCTGCGAGCTATTAGAAGTTCCGGCAGGTAAATTGGAAGGCGAAACGGAAAGCCCTCGAGCATGTGCTGCACGGGAATTGTCTGAAGAAGGTGGTGTAGAAGCAGGTGAATTGATTGATTTGGGATTTATTTATACATCACCGGGATTTTGTAATGAGCGGTTGTATATGTTCTTAGGAAGGAAGCTAAAACAGGGGAAGCAACATTTAGATGCGGATGAATTTGTACAACTTGAAGAATATACACGGGAAGAAGTAGAAAATTTGATTGCTACAAATGAGATTGTTGATGCAAAAACGATTGCTATTTTTATGAAAGCGAAAGCTTATTTATAAGTATAAAAGGAGGGAAAAGGCATGAACTTTAATCGTATTATTATTATTGTTATGGATAGCGTTGGTGCAGGGGACTCACGAGATGCGGCGGCTTTTGGGGATGCCGGTGCCGATACGTTGGGGCATATTGATGCAACTGTACCAGGTGGATTAAATATACCTCACATGAGAAGAATGGGGATGGGCGAGATTGCGAATATTCACCCTGATACTTCTATTGAAGTAGTTGGTTCGTACGGAAAAATGCAAGAAAAAGCAGCAGGAAAAGATACGACTAGTGGGCATTGGGAATTTATGGGAAATCCCTTAGCCCAGCCTTTTCCTACCTTTGCACATGCTTTTCCTCCAGATTTAGTTAAGACTTTTCAAGAAAAAACAGGATATGGATATCTCGGTAATGAAATTGCTTCAGGAACGGAGATTATTGAGCGTTTAGGCCGTGAACATTTCCAGACAGGTAAGCCGATTATTTACACTTCTGCCGATAGCGTATTTCAAATTGCTGCACATAATGACGTGATTCCGCTCCAAGAATTATATCGTATCTGCGAAATTACACGCCATGAAGTATGTGTAGGACCTTATGAAGTAGGACGCATTATTGCACGACCGTTTATTGGCACGCAAGGAAATTTTATTCGTACGGGTGATCGACGTGATTATAGTCGTCTACCAAAACGAAAGATGGTTTTTTCTTATTTAAAAGAGGCGGGATATATGGTTATTGGTGTAGGGAAAATTGGTGATATTTATGCGCATGTTGATCTCACTGAATCGCATCACACCGCTAACAATACAGAAGATATGATCGTATTAACCGAGCAATTGCATAAGCATCGACAAGAAAAAGGACTGCTCATGGCCAACTTTGTCGATTTTGACAGTCAATTTGGTCATCGCAGAAATACGATTGGGTATGCTAAGGCGTTGGAAGATTTTGATGGAGATTTGGGTCCTTTTATGGCACAATTGCAAGAAGATGAATTACTTATGATTACGGCGGATCATGGCAACGATCCTACTTGGCCTGGAAGTGATCATACGCGTGAACAAGTGCCATTGCTAGTATATAGTCCAGGCTTACGGCAAGCTGTTCATTTGGGTGTCCGTGAAACATATGCTGACTTAGGGCAAACGGTTATGGAGAACTTCGGTCTTACAGGCTTGGAAAAGGGAACAAGTTTCCTTACGCAATTGAAATAGGAGAAAAAAATGTGGCCTCAAGATTGCATTATACATAAACGAGATGGAGGGGAACTGTCCCGCAAGGAAATTTATCGCTTTATTACCGACTATACGAGCGGCAACATTCCGGATTATCAAGCGGCTGCCTGGCTTATGGCGGTATATTTACAAGGCATGACGGCTAGGGAAACGACAGACTTGGCATTGGCCATGGCATATTCCGGCCGAATTGCCGATTTATCAACCGTGCCGGGAATAAAAGTAGATAAACACAGTACCGGGGGCATTGCCGATACGACGACGCTTATTGTAGTGCCTTTAGTAGCGGCGGCCGGTGTACCGGTTGCTAAAATGAGCGGGCGTGGCCTTGGCTTTACTGGGGGCACCTTAGATAAATTGGAAGCTATTCCCGGTTTTTCCACGCAATTGACACCGAACCGATTTTTACAACAGATTCGACAACATGGTGCGGCTGTTATGGGACAGACAACCGACTTGGCACCTGCCGATAAACTATTATATGCATTGCGGGATGCTACCGGAACAGTAGAAAGTTTGCCGTTGATTGCCGCTTCGATTATGAGTAAAAAAATTGCCGCCGGCGCGGATGCGGTAGTATTGGACGTGAAGTACGGTGACGGTGCGTTTATGAAAACGCCGGCACAGGCCCGGCAATTAGCACAACAAATGGTGGATATCGGCACGCTGGCTGGCTTGCCTACTTGTGCCGTGCTTACGTCCATGGAGGCTCCGTTGGGAACGGCTATCGGGAACAGCTTGGAAATTGATGAAGCCGTGGAAACGTTGGCGGGAAAAGGGAATTCACGATTGGCGGCAGTGGTGGAAGAAATTGGCAGTCGCATGTTGTACATGGCACATTGTACGGATACTGTGGCGGCCGGAAGAGAAAAATTGCAAGCCGTTTGGAAAAGCGGTGCAGGGTTAAAAAAATTTAAAGAACTTATTCGCGCACAAGGGGGCGAAACCGACTGGATAGGAAAACACGCCTTAACGCAAGCCCCTTTTGTGTATACGGCGGTTTCCACGGAAGGCGGTTATATTACTGCTATTAAAGCTAAAACATTGGGAGAAATTGCCATGCGTATGGGTGCCGGTCGAGCTAAAAAAGAAGATGCCGTACAACCGATGGTGGGGATTCGTTTGTTTAAAGAACTATATGATTCCGTACGACCGGGGGAACCGTTATTCACGTTGTACAGCATGACGGAAGATAACCTGCCGCAACTGGCGTTACAAGTGGCGGCGGCCATTACCGTTGACGCACAATTACCGAATAACCCCGCCTCCGTTATAGGCGGCAGTATAGAAGCAACCATATAAAATAAGCGATACATAAGGAAGGAACAGAAACCATACATGAAAGAACAACGTACGATTCCTGTAACCAAGGGAAAGACATATGAAATAGAGATTATACGACTGGGAACGAACGGGGAAGGCGTGGGAAAATATCAGGATTTTACCGTGTTTATCCCCTATGCACTGCCGGGAGAGCGGATTGTGGCCGTCATTACGACGGTAAAAAAAAATATGCTGTGGGAAAACTGCGGCAAGTATTATGTGCTTCGCCGGCACGAGTAGCCCCTACCTGTGCAGTATATTATCGGTGCGGGGCCTGTCAATTGCAACATTTTTCATATGACGGTGAATTACAAGAAAAACAACGACAAGTACAAGATGCGTTAACGCGTATCGGACACATAACGAATGTACCCGTACTGCCTACGTTAGGTGCGGCAACCCCGTGGAACTATCGCAATAAAATGCAATTTCCCGTAGGCGAAGATAAAAAAAATACACTGTCTATCGGTTGTTTTGCGGCGGCTACACATAATGTCATCAATGTGGAAAATTGTGCCATTCAAAAAGAAGAAAATAACCAAATTGTGCGTGTTGTACGGCAATGGATGAAGGATTTTAAAATTCCCGCCTATGATGAAGATAAATGTACCGGTATGATTCGTCATATTATGGGACGGGTGGGGGTGAAAACCGGCGAAATTATGGTCTGTATTGTGACCGCTTGCGAGTGTATCCCTCATATAAAAGAGTTGATTCGCCGCTTGCGACAGGAGATTCCCAGTCTAACCAGCGTCATACAAAATATTAACACCGGACATACTAATGTCATTTTAGGAAGAAAAACGCGAACACTATATGGACAGGATACGATACACGATGCCATAGGAAATTTGCGGTTTCATATTTCGGCACAATCGTTTTTTCAAGTTAACAGCGAACAAGCACAACGGCTGTACGAAAAGGCGCTGGAATTTGCCGATTTAAAAGGAAATGAAATTGTCGCCGATGTTTATTGCGGCACGGGGACGATAACCTTATTTTTAGCACAAAAAGCAAAACAAGTGTATGGTATTGAAATTGTTCCTTCCGCCATAAAAGATGCTATCCGGAATGCACGGGATAACCATGTTAAAAATGCGGAATTTATTTTAGGCGATGCCGTATACAAATTGCCGGAACTTATTAAAAACGGCGTGCGACCGCAAGTTATTGTTTTAGACCCGCCGCGTGCAGGGTGCGGCGAACCGGTATTACGCGCGATTGGTCGCAGTCAACCGGAACGGGTCGTGTACGTTTCTTGTAATCCCGCAACCTTAGCACGAGATTTGGCCTGTTTACAAACCTACGGTTATAAAACCGAACGCGTGCAACCGGTAGATATGTTCAGTCGTACGCATCACGTCGAGACAGTAGCTCTGTTGTCCAAACTAAATACAGAACATCATTTAGATATAGAAATAGGGGAAGATGAATTATCTGAAATT
This sequence comes from Megasphaera sp. UPII 135-E, assembly GCF_000221545.1. Classification (NCBI taxonomy): domain Bacteria; kingdom Bacillati; phylum Bacillota; class Negativicutes; order Veillonellales; family Veillonellaceae; genus Megasphaera; species Megasphaera sp. UPII 135-E. The sequence goes on along the minus strand of NZ_AFUG01000042.1, from coordinate 807 downwards.
GACTTTTCAAAAGACGCAACTTATGGAGAAATTAAAAAGTATGTGTTAGATAAATACGGACTAAAAGTTTCAAGCCTATATATTGCACAAATAAAAAGGAAACATGGTCTAATAGAGAGAGAAAATTATAATTTTAGTAAGAAAGAAAATCAAAGAGTGCCAAATTGCCCAGAAGAAAAAGAAAAAGCAATCGAAGATGCTTTAGAGCATTTTGGAATGATTTAAATAATATCTAAGATTGAAAATTTTAAAATTAAGACTTAAAAACTTTAAGATTAAAAAGATATGTACTTCTTATATAACCTAAGAAGATTAATTGAAAATCAGGGGAACGATGATGGTAAAATAAAAAATTTTAACAACTAAAGAAGAATTAGGCATTATTGCCAAAGAGGTTTTTATGAAGTTAAAAATACTGAAAAAGACTTGTTAGAATTGAAAATTTTAGATCATTGTGCAGGGTTTCGTGTCATAATAGTGATAGAGGCAAATAGTTATGTAAATATAAAGAGTTCAAGACTTCTACCAAAGTTTAAAACTCAAAAAATAAATAGTTGGTGTGCTGCTTAGAGTAACCATTTTGATAATGTGGATGCGAAACAAAAAGAGATAATCAGACTTCGTAAAAAATTGAAACAGGTTGAAATGGAGAATGATATTTTAAAGCAAGCTGCACTACTGTTAGGCAAAAAATAGACCTCATTATCTCGAACCGAGATAAATATAGCATTAGTGCAATGTGTAGACTACTTGGGGTCACAAGAAGTTTAGTCTATTATCATTTGAACAAAGAAAAAGAAGTGAATC
>NZ_AFUG01000043.1:0-110716 GCF_000221545.1 Megasphaera sp. UPII 135-E | reverse complement strand
AAACGCGTTATATATATACGCGTTTTTTTTATTAAATTTCTTCTATTGTTTCTTGCATGATTTTTGCTAACCCTTTCATTTTGCGTTCTGGAATAGAACAAACACCTAATCGTATTCCGCCTGTTACGGGTAAAGTAAAAATACATTTCTGTTGCAACCGTTGACAAATCACATCTGCCTGTGTCGTTGGTACAGAAATAAAAAAGCCTGCTTGATAAGGAATAATCGCCAACCGACATTGCTCTGCTTCTTGCGTAAAAATAGCTGCCCGCTTCATAATTTGTTGAAAAATTTGCATCCGTTCTACTTCTATTTGCCGACAAAGTACTTTATCTTGCCGAACGGTAGTCAATAAAGTCATTGCTGCCCGATTGACATTAGACCAAGCCGTACGGGCAGAATATTTTCCCAATTCAATAAATTCATCTATTACCGCACGAGATGACGATATCCCCACTAATGCGCCTGTCCGCTGTCCATATAAGGTATACCCCTTCGACATACTAAAAGCAACCATTATAAAAAGATGTTCTGGAAGATGACTAAATAACTCCATGAAATGACGAACTTCATTTTTTTCTCCTGCATAAGCAATATACGCAATATCTACAACGATACTAATCTTTTTCCCCTTTTTCTCCGCCTGCTGGCAAACCTCCAATACTTGTTGCCATTCTTCATAAGAAAGAGAATATCCCGTCGGATTGTGTGCTGGCGTATTTAAAATAATAAGGAGCGAATCTTGCTTTTCTAATAACGAATCAACCCCTGCAGTAAAAGCGACAATATTAAACGCCCCTTTTGCATCAAATAACGAAAACGTTTGCAATTTTCGCTCTACTTCTTGGCACAAACTACCATATACACCCCAATGCCAGTCTGTAACCAACACAGCATCCCCTATTTCCGAATAATTCATAATCGCAATATGAATGGCACCCGTTCCACCAGCCGTAGCAATAGCGTCACAATAGGCATCTGGTCGATGTGCCTCAAATACTTCTTCAATAACCATCTGTCTATATGCATCTAACCCTAGCGGTGGTGCATACGCAATAAAATCATGTATTGGTAATTGACGATATATTTTTTCAACAAGGGGTAAACACCCCAATGTTCCTGATTCATCACCATAACACCCAACGGTCGCATTTACCACTTGTTCCTCGCCATATAAATCTATCGCCTCTTGTGCTGCTCGACCAACGCTAAATACTTTATCCTGCAGTTTTTTTCCCTTTCTACTTTCCACCGCCATAACCATTGCCATTATTCCAGCTCCCATCATGTAGTATCTGTTTACTTTGTCTTATCTTTCTTATGTTAATACCAATTTTTGTGCCGCATCTAATACAGACAATCCCAAAACAGATCCCATACCCATACCGTCATAAAAATCAGTTTTTAAAAAAGGCGAATACCCCAATACGTTCATCTGCATCTGATGGACGGGTTCATCATATTGCACTACTGTAAACAAATATTCTTTACAAGCAGAGCAAATACACTGTGCCATCAGTACAGCTGCACCTGTGACCGCATTATCAAATGTCACGCACATTCGATTATAGGCTGCGCCTAAAATTACACCTATCATAGCTGCTATATCAGGTGCACCTACCTTTTGTAATGTTAATAAGGGATCACTTATAGAAATATTTTTCTCTTCCAGATGCTGCAGTAAAGACGTTACTTGTGCTCCCTGCTTAGAAAAATTATGTTGTCTAAAACGAGACTTACAATATGCCGTAGTTAAAACCAAAGCCGTTATCATCGCCCGTTCTCCTAAATTTCCTAACCCAATTGCATGATATCCTTCTTGATACAAAGCAAAGGCAAGCTGTATCCCACTATAAAGTGCATCCATCATTTCTTGCTGCGACATCGCATCTCGACATTCCCAAAAATGACTCCCCTTCATAACTTGTAAATCTTGCACACCCGTATATTCAACAATCGGCTGTTCCATCCCCAGTTCCAATAAAAGTACACCCGCTCCTATACGGTGTGCCGCCGAATTAATCGCACCTTTACCTTTAGCGATTTCTTCTGCCATATTCCGGCTCCATTTTCCGTGTGTTTTATTTTCCACGCCATCTACCGCATGATCCGCTGCAAAAATAAGTATTGCTTTTTTTAACGGCTGTAATACCTCCTCTTTACTTAGGGATAATAATTTCGCTGCACCCATAAGTATTGCGGGTTCAGTATTTCCATATCGTGCATATAGTTTCTGAAAATACTGTTCCTGTTGTTGCTGATTTATAGGTTCTATCCCTTGTACCAATTGAATTAATTCTGAGTCCATATTAAGCCCCCTCAAGTAATTCCTAATCAATGCTTTTATTATAACACAAAGGAAATTCCTGAATTATATTTTTTTACTCGTATATTGTATACATTTTTAACATGTACATAAATACTATGACAGCTCCAAGAAAAAGTATATATATACTTTTATTTGTATCGTTTTTTATATTTCCTAAACGTATTTCATTTTTTCAAATTAAGTGCAAAATGGTAATAAGTCATAATATATCCGTCGGTTATGCAAAATCCGTCATATCATATGTTTATTTTAAATTATTATTTCATTGATACAAGTATGTTTTTACCCTATAATATGTATGATAAGAAAGTATATTTTGATATTTATTATTAATATGCATGCAAAATATATTTTCATTTATTATAAAAGGAGGTCTTTTTTATGAACGGGTTATATCTTGTTATTATTTCAGCCTTAGTACTCGTATTGGGATACCGTTTTTATGGTGCTTTTATCGCCGCTAAAGTTCTAACGGTCAATCAATACAAAGTCACGCCCGCCTTTCGTTTTGAGGATGGTCACGACTATGTTCCCACTAACAAATACGTCGTATTCGGGCATCATTTTGCGGCAATTGCTGGTGCCGGTCCTCTCGTCGGTCCAGTTATCGCGGCCCAATTCGGTTATCTACCAGGTGCTTTATGGATCCTTATTGGCGGTGTATTAGCTGGTGCCGTACATGACATGGTTATTTTATTCTGTTCCATGCGGTATGATGGAAAATCTATTGCCGAAATAGCAAAAGCACAACTAGGCAATCAAGTGGGTCTTGCTACTTCATTTGCTGTGCTATTTCTAAATGTCTTAGCTATGGCCGGAATGGCTGTAGTTATCGTCAATGCATTGCATGATAGTCCTTGGGGAACCTTTACTATCGGAATGACCATTCCAATTGCTATTTTTATCGGTATATATTTACAATTTCTTCGCCCCGGAAAAATTCAAGAAGCGACTATCATTGGCGTTGCCTTAACATTATTAGCTGTTGTGACTGGTCCCTATGTTGCTGCTTCACCTGTATTGGCTCCTATTTTCACAATTAGTGCTCACGGAATCGGCGTTGCATTGATCATTTATGGATTTATTGCTGCCGCTTTACCCGTATGGTTATTATTAGCTCCTCGCGACTATTTATCAACTTATATGAAAATCGGTACTATCGGTGCATTAGCTCTTGGCATCATCGTTGTTGGCCCTGCCATTCAAATGCCCGCAATCACACAATTTATTGCAGGTGGTGGTCCCGTTATTACAGGTCCCGTATTACCATATATTTTTATCACCATTGCATGTGGGGCCGTATCTGGATTCCATTGCATGATTTCAACGGGAACTACCCCTAAAATGTTGATGAATGAACGTTCTATTTTACCAGTAGGCTATGGTGCCATGTTAACGGAATCCTTTGTTGGTATGATGGCATTAATTGCAGCCTGTTCGTTAGTTCCTAATGACTATTTTGCAATTAACTCTACCGCAGCTAATTTCTCAGTCTTAGGATTAAATGTCGTTGACTTACCTCAATTATCCGCTATGGTTGGAGAAAATGTCGCCCATCGTCCTGGTGGTGCCGTATCCTTAGCAGTAGGAATGGCACATATTTTCTCGCGGATTCCTGGTCTTGAACACTTAATGAATTATTGGTATCACTTCTGTATCATGTTTGAAGCACTCTTCATCATGACAATTATTGATGCGGGTACACGTGTAGGCAGATATATGGTACAAGAATTAATCGGTCGTGTTTGGCCAAAATTTGGCGATACAAATTGGACTACTGGAAGCGTCATCGCATCGGCCCTCATCTCTGGTGCATGGGGATATATTGTTTTACAAGGAAACCTCTCAACCATTTGGCCTATTTTTGGTGTTTCCAATCAATTGTTAGCTATTATTACCCTATCCATTTCTTCTGTTGTCATTTGCAGTTTAGGAAAAGCCCGCTACGTTTGGGTAACTGCACTTCCTTGGGCATTCTTAACAGTCGTTATCTTCTGGGCAGATTGCTTAAATATGTTTAACATCTATCTTCCAAAAGGAGAATATCTCCTCTTTGCCGTATCTGCTATTATGGCAATATTAGTTATTATCGTAAGCATTGCTTCTATCAAAAAATGTTTCTATTTAAGCAAAACAGTTCCTGCAAGTTACGCTACCACTAAAACGGAAGAAGAAAGCGAATTAAAACTCTTAAAAGAATTACTAGCTCAAGATACAGAAGAAGCGAAAAAAGCAAGACGTTTCAAAGAACTAACCTTAAATATAGACTAATCACAAGTATAACCGAGTCTAGCTAAACAAAAAACAAGGGCTGTATGTATACAGCCCTTGTTTTTTTATATTACAGCCGCTTGGTCTCGTTTTCCAGTCATTTTGTCCCGGAATCGGCCTATTTTATCATGGAATCGAGTTATGTTATCCCGTGATTTCCCCTATTTATCCTACGCTTTCCTAAAATATCTCACGCGGATCCGTCTGTACACAAAATTTAGAAAGTCTCCACCAAAGACAACCTTACACTGCCAAAAAGCCCCGGTATATGCAATTCTCGCTTTTATCGTTCTTTTCATAATTTATGTCCTCTAATGTGGGTTTATTACTCTAAAATTTCAACGCTTACTATTTCATCGTCATATAGAACATACAACTCATCATTCTGTTCAACAGTAATACTGTCATGATTTCTCGGATCATCTAAGGAACTAGTTACTGTATCAACTATTCCCTGAAATATATTTCCATTTTTACATACTATTTTCACACATTTATCTAAATATTGAAAGTACTTCATTTTCTTCTCCTCGTTGGTACTATATGTGCTCTTTTGCTTGAATGATGAATCTTAAATCTATTGGTAACTGTATGAGTAATTACATCAAATCCTATATCAAAATCCGCATTACATCTTTCAATATTTTTATTTCTTCCTAAACTCTCTCTCTCCATCACACCGGTTCCCGCATATTCATTAAACAACTTCTGCGTATCTACGATGTCAAACAAATAACTTTTCCCTTTTTCTGCGGTTGCTTCTATATGTAGTCTTTGTTTTTCGACGTTAACTTCTGTTCCATATTCACCGTTCAATATTTTATCAACCACATATTTATTAGGACGCCTTTCTATACCTTTAATTTTATTATATCCCGTGTATCGTTTGCCCTCAAGATCCACGCTCACCCTGCTCTTCATCACTGCGGAACTGTAGTTCCGCAAAACATCTTGCCACGGTCGTACCGCTTCCCATGCTTTTGTGCCCTGCACGCCTAACAATTGCCGTTGTACGTCCTTGCTTTGCTTATCTAAAAAACCGCCTACTTTCGTAAACGGTTATTTTAATGCCTTTCATGTAAGGGTCTTACATATGAATTTCTATCCGGTTTCGGTAATCCTTTTTTTTTCGCCATTTTACAATATAATTCAAGTTCTTCTTCTGTCTTTCTTATATTCGGTATGTGCCTTAAATAAGAAAAAATTCTTCCTTTGTCACTTTTTGTTATATTTCCACCATTGTTTACTCTTGAAATTAAATCTTTAAAGGCTTGTGTTGACTTTATATATTTTGCTTTCAATATTTCATTGTCATTCATCTTTTAACACCTCTAAAACTATTTTACCTTTTTCATTTTTTCTATTTTATATTTAACTTTATTTGACAATAACAATTCACGCTCATTAACAGTATAATTACCGTCTTTATAATCCGTATTTCCCTCAACATACAAAGCCCTTGATTTTTAGGAACTTTTATTTCTAATAAAACACCCTTATACCCATCTTCATCATATTCTGTAACATCATCGGCAAACACTTTAGCTTGTTCATAATCTAAACGTATTAAATAAAAGACTTTCCCCTCTAATACATCTCCAACTTTATAAGTTTCATAATATTTTTCATTTGTTCCTCTATATGTTATTATATCGTCTTTTAATATAAATTGGTTTATTGCATCATTTAAACCCTTTTCATAAAAAGATTTTTCTCCTATAGCTAAACTACTGTTGATTGGTATATATCCACCTTGAGTATATTCGCTTCGTACTTCTCTTTCTCCTTTATTCAGCTTTTTATAAACTTCATCACTTTGTTTTTTAATCTCTTTTGTCTGCTCTTTAAGTACCTACCTTGTATGCAAGATAACCAATAACACCTATGCCGGTTATAATAGTCAAGGTATTTATATGCCCATTAGCAGCTAAACTTGCTATCCATAATACAACAATACTTAAAAAATCTTTCCCGATACGCTTGATTATTTTCTTCATATCAATTATAATAAACATAGTTCGAAAATAAGGCCTATAAGCCTTACCCATTTTCAAAACTACCTGAAAGAACGTTTTCTTGCTTTGTACTTACTCCCACTTAGCTTGAAAACGTTCTTTCTTTTTGTGTTCTTTCTTTTCATGGTACCGCTTCCACGAATCTCCCCAACCCCACTATTTTTCTAAAGCTATATCAAAGGAGCTACTACACTATCATTATACCCATATAAAGGTGAAATTTAGTGAAATAAAAAAATTTTATCCGTATCACATTCCTCACGATTTTAGACATACCTATGTGACTAACTTATTAACTCGTGAGGTTGATTTAAGAACGATCGCAAGCTTACTCGAAGATACAATTGCTACGGTAGAAAAGATGTATATTCAGTATAGCGAGGAAATGCGTAAAAATGCCGTTATCAAATTGAATGAATTTTAGGGATAAAAAAAACGCCGTTACATGCGGCGTTATTTTTTTAGATTTTATTTTTGACAAATTTTTATAGAATGACGTAAATACTTGGGAAAATAGCAATATTCTTATAAATGATAATAGTAAATTCCCTTATCTTCTTCGCGCTTGATAATCCCTCGGCAACATAAATATTCTATGTGTGCCAATGCTTCTCCCATAGCAAACCATTTCTGCGTAGGGGGAAATACATCCCACGTCATGCCCCGCATCGACCAGTGCATCCTTCCTGCGATATCAAACGCCGTTATCTCCCCTTGCATCTTAATAATCTGATAAACTTCTTCCAATCGCTTGTCATGATGCAAATGTAATGCCGTGACACGTTCTTTAATCGACCTTCGCCATTGACGATGTCCTGGTAATGCCAACGATACGGGTAAATCCTTAATCAAATACAAACTTTGCCGATATTTTCCTAACGCATCTTTCATATTTGCCCATTGTTGTATATTAGGAGTAATGTCAAACAAAATATGATCACTCGTAAACAAAATTTCCTGCTTCGGTAAATACAAACAACATTGTCCTTTCGTATGTCCAGGTGTGTGAATTACTTGAAACCATTCATCTGCTAATAATAGCATCTGGCCATTCACTACACAATGTGCTAAAAAATCTACCTTAGGGGAATAAGCTCTGGCGTAATTAGAGAATTGAACTTTTATATCTTCTTCAGGCATTCCTTCTTCCATAAAGTGATTTTCTGCCTTTTTCCACATCGTACCAATTTGAGCCTGCACTAAAAAGTCAAAATCATCACCATGCATATAAATAGGGCATTTCGCTTGCGAAAAAATATGCACCAGCCCCGTGTGATCCGCATGTAAATGTGTCAAAAAAAGATCAGTTCGATCTAATTCAATCCCTACCTCGCGCATACCTTGACACAAATCCCGTTGGCACTCAGGCAAATTAAATCCCGTATCAATCACTAAATGCCGCTGCTTGCCCTTAATCATATAGGAATTTAAATATCTTAATGGATTATTAGGCAATGTAACCTCTACGCGATAAATTTCAGGAAAATCACACATTTTTTCTATCATATAGCATCCCCCCTATGCCATATTTACCATCAGCAAACACAACAAAATAGTCCGCAATACTATTACGGACTATTTGCCCTGCATTACACTAATACGGTCATACCGATTTTATTTCTACTACCGCATCCTTGGCTTTCTTTTTTATATTAAATCGATTCATACCCTTGTCAATTCCTAATTCCAAACAACCTAACACAGCATCTGCCGCATAGGAAACCCCATCTTTAAACACCGTATATGTTGCTGATGGAAAAGGAGATAAGACATGATTTACTACTGTCCAATGGGGCAACGGTCTCCCTATACCTAAACGAAAGCGAATAAAGTCATGACAACCTTGTTCTAATATGCTTTTAATGCCGTTATGTCCCCCAGCACTACCATTTTTACGAATACGCAAGCGTCCAATTGGTAAATCCATATCATCATATACTACATAAATATGATCAGCCTCAATTTTATACCAGTGCAGCAACGCTCGCACAGCCCGTCCACTATCATTCATATAAGTCTGCGGTTTAACCAGTAATACTTTTTCACCACCATAGGTGGTCGTTGCCACTAAGGCTTCCATTTCACATTTCCAACGCGTATTATCCATCCGAGCTGCCAATGCATCAATAACCATAAATCCTGCATTATGTTTAGTTTGTTCATATTCTTTGCCTGGATTGCCCAGACCAACTATCATATACACAATTCACAATCCCTATACATCAAATAATTCACTAACCGAAACTTCCTTATAAATGCGAGTAATAGCCTCCCCTAATAAAGGTGCTACCGATAATACTTTTATCTTATCAATTTTCTTTTCTTCCGGCAATGGAATCGTATTGGTAATAATTAATTCAGAAATAACTGACTGTTTAATCCGATCTACTGCGGGATCCGTTAATACAGCATGTGCACAAGCCGCAATAACACGCTCTGCCCCCATATCTTTCAATGCTTTCGCACCACCACACAAAGAACCTGCCGTATCTACAATATCATCAATAATAATACACGTTTTTCCCTTGATTTCACCAATAACATTCATTACTTCAGAAACACCAGGACGAGGACGCCGTTTCTCAATAATAGCAATAGGTGCATTTAAACGATCAGCCAAGTCTCTCGCTCTCGTAACACCACCTAAATCGGGAGAAACAACCACTATATTTTCTAATTCATGTGCCACTACCTTTTTATTCAAATAGTTCGCCATAATAGATGCCGAACCTAAATGATCTACAGGTATATCAAAAAATCCTTGTATTTGCCCTGCATGTAAATCCATTGTTACAACACGAGTAATCCCAGCCGTAATCATCAAATCCGCTACTAATTTCGATGTAATCGGTTCTCTACCACGTGTTTTACGGTCCTGACGTGCATAACCATAATAAGGAACCACGGCCGTAATATGTTTTGCCGAAGCCCGTTTTAAAGCATCCGTTATAATAAGCAATTCCATCAATGTATCATTGGCAGGTTGACAGGTTGGTTGAATCACGAAGACATCCTTACCTCGAACACTTTCATCAATCATAACCTGGATTTCTCCATTATTAAATTTACCTACAAAGGCCTTTCCTAATTCTAAATGTAAACATGCTGCAATTTCTTTTGCCAATTGTGGATTGGCATTGCCTGTAAAAATTTTTAAATTTTTTTCGTCTTCGTTACCCATAATGAGCCTCCCTGAATGAAAATATAGTTTTTCTAAAACAAACACATGCGATTATTTTTTATATGTTTGTTCAGTAACCCACTTATCAATATTTCGTTGTGGCGTACGACTAACACTTAAGGAATCTGCTGGTACATTTTTAGTCACAGTCGTACCTGCCGCCACAAATGCTCTTTCACCAACTTGAACAGGTGCAACTAAATTACTATTACAACCAATAAAGGCATGATCTTTAATAACCGTTCGATGTTTTTCTCGACCATTAAAATTAACCGTAATCGTACCACAACCAATATTAACGCCTTGTCCCACATCACTATCACCAATATAACTTAAATGCGGTAATTTACTATTATCTCCAATAAAAGAGTTTTTGACTTCCATATAATTCCCCACTTTTACGTGATTGCCGATCACTGTTTGTGGTCTAAAATGGACAAATGGCCCTACCTCACAATGATTTTTAATTTCGCAATCATGGGCATACGTAAATTGTATATGATTGCCATTTCCCATCCGGACATTTTCTAACCGTGTATAAGGGCCAATAACACAATCATCACCAATAGTAGTGTCTCCCTGTAATATCGTGCCTGGATATAAAATCGTATCTTTCCCTACTTGTACATCCATATCTACATATGTATGATGAGGATCTATAATTGTAACGCCCATTTCCATTAACGAGTGTAATTTCCGCATACGTAATATTTGTTCCGCTTCAGCTAATTGTACCCGGGAATTAACCCCGAGCGTTTCGCTATAATTAGAAACAGCATACGCAGCAACACATTGATCTGCTTGTACCAATAAAGAAATAACATCTGTTAAATAATATTCACCTTGAGCATTCGTATTCGTAAGGTTATGTAATAAGCCCCATAGTTTTTCTAAATCAAAACAATAAATACCTGTATTTACTTCCTGGACCTTCTTTTCCGCATCAGTACAGTCTTTTTGTTCTACGATTTTTACTACTTTTTCTTCCTGATTACGAATAATTCTTCCATAGCCAGTTGCATCAGGCATAATAGTCGTCAATACGGTAGCACTAGCTTTCATGCTTTGATGATACGCTATCAATTCCTTAAATGTTTCAGGGCGTACTAATGGGGTATCTCCACAAGTAACCAATAAAATTCCCCGTTCATTTTTTAATAATGATTCCGCTTGCAATACAGCATGACCTGTACCTAACTGCTGTGCTTGTATAACCGTTTCAGCTTTTCCTTGTAAATATGACGCAACCTCATCGCCACCAAAACCAATAACCACAATTTTTCTAGTAATTCCTGCTCGTGTAACAGTCCGTAATACTTGTCCGACCATAGGAATTCCACCTACTGCATGTAACACCTTCGGTAGTTTTGACTGCATACGCGTTCCTTTACCTGCAGCTAAAATTAATGCTACTATATTCTCCATTCAGTATTGCCTCCCTGAATTTATCAACTATTCTTTTTTAGGATAACACAAAAGGAATATAAAATATATACTTTTTCTAAAAACACAAAGATAAATATAAAGAAGGAGAGTAATGTACTCCCCTTCTTTATATTTATCTTACTCCATAGCGACCTACAACACATGTACCACTACATTGCGCCGACCAAATCGCAATGCTTCACGATTGGAATCCATCGCTAAATCAATTCGTTTCCCCACAATTGCACCGCCCGTATCATCTGCCACGGCATACCCATATCCTTCAATATATAATTTCGTGCCCAATGGAATAACCGTTGGATCTACCGATACAACTCCCCGCTTTAACCGGTGTCCTCTTGCAGTAATCCCCGTATTACCTGGATCTTCTGCGGAATATGCGGTTGCATGCATGTTTAATATACGCTTACCCACTATTTTTTGCATTAATTGCTTCCCTTGTTTTTCACTATTCTTTTGTAATGCTTCTAACGTTTGTTCTCCTACGATACCATCAATATCCAATCCATTTTCCGCTTGAAAACGTTCTACCGCTTCACGTGTAAATTGACCAAAAACGCCATCAGCTCTATCAGATAAATATCCTTTATTAATCAACATATTCTGTATGTTTTGTACTGCCACACCTTGCATCCCCATCCCTATATTTGCTTCCGCAAACGATGAACAGGCAAATATACATACAATAGTAAATAACAACATGATTCGGTTCTTCAAAAAACCACCTCGCTATATCTGATTTAATACTTATTTATGTATCAAAAATTATGAATACATTATAGCAAAAAATAGATAGCAAGTCAAAATTTAGCATATTTACACCATTTTTTGTGATTTTTTATACCTTTATATTTGTCATCTCAATATAATAAATCCGCCATTTATATAATCATTATTACATTATTTTATGACCAGGTACTATTTATTATAATTATTATACATTTTTTGCTTCCGATAACTCTACCATATCACGAATGCGTTGTGCTCCTTCAATAGAATCAGTTAATACATAAATATAATCCCCAGCATACAATCGCGTATCAAAATCAGGCAACACTTCTCCCGTGCTTCTTTTAATATCAATTAATACCACATGATTCGGCCATGTAATACGACGTATATATTTTCCATCGACTACGCTTCCACTTGCCACCGTCAACTCCATCAGATGTCTTTGGTCCGTAGCGGAAATTTGAGGCTTATTTTTAGCCAACGAACGTTGTAATAGCGTATCGTAAATCGGTTCACCTTTCATTATTTGTGCTACCACTAAAGCTACCATCGAGGCCGTACATAATACCAATAAATGTTCATATGAACCAGTCATCTCCATAATTAATATCGTACCTGTAATCGGTGACTGCACTGAAGCAGCAAAAAAAGCAGCCATAGAAATAACAATAATATTAGAAAAATACTGGACGGGAATAATTCCTCCATGAATAAGCAGTATACCAATTACACCTCCCAATAACGCTCCTAATACCAACATAGGTAAGAAAAAGCCTCCTGGTACACCACAGCCATAACTAATCAGCGTAAAAAGAAATTTAGCCACTAACAATAATAAAAAAAATTGCAGTGATAACGGCAGCATATACAATTGATTAATAAGATCATTACCGCCCCCCAATACATAAGGAAAAACAAATCCTAATATACCTGCCGTAAGAAGCGCAAAAGCAATTCTCATATAGTCATTACGAAAGAAAGGAAGCTCATAAAAAAGATGTGTTCGCAACAGACATGCATTAAAAATCCAACCACCAATAGCAACGAAAATGCTCACCCCTACCACTAGCCAAATATAAGAAAGGGGAAGCACCGACAATGTGCCAAAATGAAAAATCGTTTCTCTGCCAAAAACCATTCTACATACAGTTGTCGATAATAATGCGGCTGCCATAGCAGAGGCCAATACAGCCCCCGAAAAATTACGATGCAGCTCTTCTAACGCAAAGATAACTCCTGCTAAAGGGGCATTAAATGCGGCCGCAAGTCCTGCACTTGCACCAGCCGTAATTAAATATCGTTCTTCCATACGCGTTCGTTTTAGCCCTCTACTCATGCCTTGACCCACAACAGCACCAATTTGAATAGACGGGCCTTCTCTCCCCAGTGATAATCCCAAACCAATGCCTATAATACCACTAATGAGTTTAACCCAAAGAATACGAAACCATCTCATCCGCACAGAACCTAAGATAACGCCTTTAACCTGAGGAATTCCACTACCGCCCGCGCCAGGTTCATACATGCCTAATTTCCATAATAGCCATGCTGCTATGAGTAACAAACAAAACCACACCAAGGTAAATCCTATATTTCCCATGCACAATACATGTTGATATATATATTCTCTATATATCGTTCCCTTCTCCAATAAAGAACGAAATAAACTAATCACACTACCCGATATAATACCAACAAACAAGCCTTCTAGAAACAATCTCAAGCGAAATCTTGGCCAATGACTTAACATTTCAATTGTAGAAATTAACTGTTTTTGTAATGGCATATTTTTTCACTCCTCTTAACATACTGAAGTCATTATAGCATAAGTTATGCATACCAGTATATTTTTACTTTTTAAAAGGAAATATATCATTTATAATAGAAAATATAGATATAAGATATTATAAAAATCATACTTTATATTATGAAAAGGAGGTTCGCTGTATGAACACCTCTCGTTCTTTACCATTTTCTGTCTCGGAAGCAGTACGACAAACATTACCTTATATGATGGAAATACGCGAATATTTTCACGCCCACCCTGAAAGTGGGCATCATGAATTTGATACTTGCAAAACCTTATTTCAAGAGCTGACGTTAATGGGCGTGTCAGATGTAAAAATAATTGCAGGCACTGGTGTTACCGGTATTATTCATGGTTCCCATCCAGGCTCAGTTTTATTATTGCGTGCCGCTATTGATGCCCTTCCCCTACATGAATCTCCCAATAGTGCGTATGCATCTCTCACTTCTGGTCTTATGCATGCCTCTGGACACGATGGGGAAATGGCAATGTTATTAGGTATCGCTAAAATATTTTGTAAATATAAAAAACAACTCCATGGTTCTATTCGCTTTGTCTTTGAACCCGCGGTTTCTACTACGGGAAGTGCCTTAAAAATGATCGATGCAGGTATATTATATGGTCCTAAACCAGATATAGCCTTATCTTGTCGCTTTACAGGAGCCGTACCATTAGGGACCGTGGCCTTTCAAGATGGAAAGGTTTCTCCCTATGCCGATCTCATTACACTCACCATAAGCCAACCAGAAAATCAATTGGATCCCACAATCAATCCTTTAAATATTGGTAATAAATTGCTCTATACCATTCATGAAACATTATTAGGGCATATTAATGTCGCCCCTGACACATTGATTTTTAATCATGTATATGGTGGCACAACAGCTACTATCATTCCTGAGAAAACAACCTTTGAAGGGGTATTACGTACCTCATCACCTAATACTAGTCATCATATTATCGCTGCCATTAACGATATGATTCAAGAAATAATGAAAACGACGCCAATCAATATTCAGCTACATTCTCATCCCATCGCCTCGGCGTTATCCAATGATAAAGCATTATGTGCCGCCGCAAAAAAAACATGGCAAGAACATCTACCCACATTACAATTTTCGACACTGATCGATAAACGACGAATTGATGATTTTTCATATATTGCCGAACAAATTCCCTCCTTCACCTACGATATAGGCGTACGTACTGATCATGATCTTCCCATCAATACATCTTCTTTTATCTGGGAAAGTAGTGGATTAAAATTAATCTGCACATCCTTACTTACGTTAGTACAATACCTGCCAGAATATTTATCTGCAGAAACATAATGATTGCGAGCTAAACAAAAGCACGGATTTCTAAGTAGTCTTAGAAATCCGTGCTTTATTGTTTCCTTACATAACTACATGCTTATTCATTTATCGGCTGTATACTTCCCTTATTAATTTCAAAAATATGTATGCCTGAATCTATCAGTCCTTCTTCTTGTTGAACTTCTATAGCAATATTGCGAGTCATGCGTGAGCAAGTAAACAAGAATACCTGTTCTTTTTTACCCACATTTGCCAAAAAACGTAACGCCGCTTTTTGACGTTCTTCATCAAATCGAACCAAAATGTCATCTAAAACAATCGGCATCGGTTCTAACTGTTGAGAAAAAACAACGGCTAAACTAATGCGAACAGCTAAATAAATTTGATCTCCCAAACCACTACTCCATTGTTTTTCGGGAATCCGCCGTTGTGTATTATCTACAGCATACAACTGTTTACCATCAAAACTAGCTTGCAACGTATATTTCCTTGCGGTCATTTCTTGCAAATATTCACCCGCTTTACGGATAACAATTGGCTGTCGTACTCGTTCATAATACGCTTGTGCTTCCCCCATCATATGTTCCGCAAACATATACATAAGCCAATTATCTACTTGATTATCCAACAACGCCTTACGATGCTGCTGTTCCTGCAAAAGCCTATTATATTCTTCGTTTTTAGCCATTTGACTCAATCGTTCTACAATACTCCCTCTGTGCTCAACAATATCTGCAATTTTCTGTTCTAATTCTTTAATTTTTTGTTCATACTGTATCCGCTTATCTTGCCAATCCTTCACCGTATAATGTTGTAAGTCATATTTCAATTGCTTTAGCACTTGCGACGTTTTCGCTAATAACCGAAGATGGTCTTCCGATTGTCTATAAATTTCTTTATACTGACAAAACTGTTGGTATTGCAAGGCTTTATCTCTAAATTCACCACTGGTTTTGACCCTAACAGCCTGAAATAACTGCCGTTGTTTTTCTTCCCACCGTGCTTTTTCTCGTTGCAATTGTTCTTCTTGTTGTTTTTGTATTACCCGTTGATGGTCTTGCTCACGAGCTACTTCCGCTTGCACGCGAATCATTTGCCATTTTTTATATAATAAAATAACATTGTCAGGTGTTACATTTTCTGCAAATGAAAGTTCTTTAAACAGCTGTTTCACTTGAACCGTTAAATCCTCCACTTGCCGTTGAATCTGCACTTTTTCATCTTTCCATGCACACAATTGTTGCTGATAACTATACCAACGCTTCCAAGCCTGTTGAATAAGCATAAAGTCAGTGTGTGGCAAGTGCCGTATCCCCTGTACTTCATACCATTTTTTCCATTCATCCATAACATCCCGAACAGAAGCTTTCAGCTGCTTCCCTTCGTTTTGCCATTGACCATAAACCGATTGATATAATTCTTTCTGCTCTTTTTTCCATACATACTTGGAATAGTCAGCTTGCCAATGAGCATATTGTCTTTTCATATCTTCTATTTTTTGTTGCCATAGAGCACATTTAAAATCCCCGTCTAATCCCAAATTACCTTGCTTAGATAAAAGGCATATTTTATTTTCTACTTCTTGTAACTGCTCATGGACAACCTCTTTTTTCGGTGTATAAGTCCCCATTAGGAGCATATATCCCAATATGACCAAAACAATAAGGGAAAAAACCGCCGCCATATAACCCCAAAATAGAGGAACTACTTGCCAAAACGCTAAGCCCGCACTAATAATACTTATACTCAAGCTACCCCCAATACCCCACATTAAACCTCGTTTAGGTGTTTGCTTATCTTGTTCTATCATCTCCCATACGGCTTGTATTTTTTGCCATGTATGAATCAATTGTTGTAACTCTTCTATTCGTGGCCCCTGCTGTTGCCAATAGGCTTCTGTTTTCTCTGCTTGATCATATTCTGGCGTAGATGATATCCACCCAGATTTTGGTTTTCTCGCTTTCCAAGCTAATAATTGCTGCCAAACCTGAGCATATTTTTGTGCTACCAAAAATCCATCTTGCCAGTCTACCTGTCTTGCAATAGACGTACCAAAATAAGGTCTTAACTTCCTTTCTTCTTGCTCTAGTGCTTGTTTCCACTGCACTGCTTGTTGTTCTTTCTCTTGCAAGATTTGTTCATATTGTTTCCACTCATGAACCTTGTCATACACCTTTTCTATCGTTTTTCCGCAAATCTCCCAGTGTTTCCACTCGTCATGATACGTGTTTTTTTCTTGATATAATCTCTGCTGTTTTTGAATTTGTGTGGTGAGTCTACTTATATTGCTTTCAATTTCACTTTCTTGTTGTAAACCTTCCTGCGGAAATTGGGATATCGATGCCAATTCTTGCATTTTTTTTTGTGCGGCTTGACCTCGTTGATATATATTCCACGCCGACATCGTTAACAAGACTTGTTCCATTTGCATTTTTAGCTCTTCCTGTTGTAAACGCAATTGATTTACTTCTTCATACGATCTTTTTTCCTGAGCTTGTAATTGTGCAAATTCATCTTCATCATACACTAATTTATCAATCCGATAAGCATACTCTTTTTGTTCTTGCAATAATACATTAATCACTTTCTTCCCTTGTGAGGACGGCACTAATAATTCACCCATGCGTCTTATAAATTCACGCCTAGTCGTCCCCATGCGTACGCCACCTTCTATGCTAAAAAAATGACTACGCACTTCTTCATTAGAAAGAATTTTAAATCCTTGCAAATCTTCCAGCCCAATAGCAAAAATTTTATCATAAGTTTGTCTGTCTAACCCGTGCCACCACATAGTAGATGGTTCTTCATAGAGAATGGTATCCCCATCCGCGATATAAAACTCTTTTTCATTACGATAAATACGATAGGCTTTTCCCGTATGTCTACGAATATCAATATGTCCAAAAAATCCTTTCCACTCCCCCCGGGGATACCCAAAAAACATAGAACGAACATATTTCATCAATGTCGTTTTTCCGCTTTCATTAGGACCATGGATAATCATAAGACCCTGTTCTGGTGGCGTCCATTCGACATGATGATAAATTCCAAAATCATCCAAATGCATTTGTGTTATTTTCATCTGTATTTATCCTTTCCTATCTTCCATCAATTGTTGTATACCTACCCATTTTGCTTTCTCAAAAGCTTCTACCAATCGTTCATCTGAAATCAAATGGCTATATCTACCTAAACGCTCTATTTCTGGGCGTTTTGTAAGGATATCTCGCAACACCTGCGTTTTCTTTTCTAAGGATAAATTTTCTATCGCTTCTATAACATTTAAGTAATCTCCTACTGTATCTGGCAACTTTCCTCTTTCACTAATATCCATCTTCGGTCTCGCTAAATTTCGTAATCGTTCAACCATAACAAAGGCGTATTTCCCTTTCTCTTCTTCATGCCAACTATCCAACCAATATTGCGTTGCTTCTTGATTATTAAGAACAGGATATAAGCTACCTTGTCCCACGCAATCAATCGTCAAAAATGTGGGTTTACCAATAGTCCGACGAATTTTTTCTTTAACCAAACGAACAGCATCCCTCATTTCAGAAACCGATTCTATCGAATCAATCGAGAGCTCAACCGTTTCCCAACATACAACACTAGTATCAAAAAAAGTTAATTCGGTCGTTCCATATGGACCTACCTCTACATAATAACATCCTCGTTCACCGATTTCCGTACAATCTAATCCTTGCGGATTACCAGCATACACAATATACGGTTTTTCATGTAAAATCTGTTTTTTATGTACATGCCCTAACGCCCAATAATCCATACCACTATCACACAAATCTTGTATTGTACATGGAGCATAAGTAGACTGCAAATTACCGACTTGCGTATGCAATAAACCAATGGCATACGTATCTGAAGCAGAGCGATGAAATTGTTTTGCTATATTTTCACGTTGCTCCATTTTGGCATAGCTTTGACCATAAATAGCGGCCACTTCCTCCCCTTCTACTACCAACGGAACTCGTTCTACTTGCGTTGTAGAAAAAACATGTACATTAGCAGGAAGCGGTATATTCGCCTTCCACGCTTCTAAGGGATCATGATTTCCTAATACAGCAAAAACTTCAATATGATGTTGGGCTAACTGATGCAAGAGACGAACATAATCAAGTTGTGCTGTCAAATTATGTTCTCGGCTAGTATATACATCACCAGTAATAAAAACGGCATGTACTTTTTTTTCAATGGCTAATTGGACAATTTTTTGAAAAGCCCGTACGGGTGCTTTACTAATACTCTGTTTCCAACGTTCATCCACCAATACTAAATCACGAAATGGACTTCCTAAATGAAGATCTCCACATTGTATAAATCGAAATCCCTTTGCCATATTGCTACCCTTCTTTCCATGCCCGATATAAAGCTTGTACCGCTTCTGGCATTTCTTCACTACTAATTTTCGTAAATGACAATAAAAACTCTCGCTCATCCCACAATTGAGGTTGTTCATAAAAAGATTGTACAGAAAGTACCCTACAACCTTGTGCCGCTGCCGCATTCACCAATTCCTGTGTAGTCTTCTTAGAATAAATTCGCACTAAACAATATACCCCCGAAAGAACATGCTGAACTTCCAGTTGCGAACCAAAGGTGCGCCGCAATAATCCTTCTAAACGCATCGCCTTTTCTTGATACATACGCCGCAATCGTTTGACATGCCGATACATTTCGCCACTTGTAATATATGCCGCTAAAACGCATTGTTCAGCAACGGAAGCAGTCTGCCTAAAAAGACTAATTTGTTTATGGTATTGAGCCACTATTGCTGAAGGTAATATCATATAACTTAGTCGTACAAAAAAAGGCAAAATTTTGGATAAAGCACCCATATAAATAACATGTTCCCCATCATCTAATCCTTGCAATGCTGGTATCGGTCTACCATAATACCGCAATTCACTGTCATAATCATCTTCTATAATTAAACCATCGTTAGTCTTTGCCCAAGTAATCAAACGATATCGTAAATCTGCTCTCATTACCGTCCCTGTCGGAAATTGATGTGATGGACTCACATAAATAAGCTGCCCCGCTTTTTTTTCTAAGGAGGATAAATCAAGTGCCCCTTCTTTTACGGGTATCATTTCAAGTTGATACCCAGCACTGCGAAATAGTTCTCGCCCTAACCGAAACCCAGGATTTTCAACAGCAATATGAGAATAAGAAGAACGCAATAATGTGGTTAAAATATGTAACAAAGTAGACGTTCCCGCACCAATAACAATACAATCAGGATTTGCTTTTACCCCACGCGTTTCATAAACATAATTACTTAAAGCAATCCGCAAGGCCGATACGCCCTGTTCATCATCACAAGCCGACAAATATACGGGATCAGATAAAACACGATTCATATACTTGCGCCACAATGTAAGCGGAAAACCTTCCATATCCATATCGCCACTGCCAAAATCGTATAAATACGTCCGTTTTTGACCGGTCGATATACCTGGAGTAATAGAAACAATTTTCTTACTAATCGCCCTATCTAAGTAAGTCGCCTCATATCGTGATTTACAATGCTGTAATATATAGCCTTCCTCTGCCAATTGTTTATACGCTTTTTCTACCGTCATTTTACTAACATGGATTTGTTTTGCTAATTCTCGAATCGCGGGTAAACGCACTCCTGCCGTAATGCGGCCTTGTTCTATTTCTTGTCTAAAATACGCATAAATCTGCACATAATAAGGACTTTTTTTTAATGGGTCAATTTGTAACATCCTATTTTCCCCTTCACCTTTTACACTATATACCTATTGTAACGAAAAACATTATATCTGAAAAGAGGCGGTCTTCGCTTATTTTTCCTTTTGTTTGTAAACCTTTATTTTTTATATAGGTTGTCTTTTTTGTCATTTTACCTTATAATGACAAAGAATTCATTTTATGTTATTTAAAGGAGTTTATCCATGGATTTACAAACATTATTAGCCTATACACAAAAAGTAATAGCTGGAAACGATATTTCTAAAACAGAAGCATATGAACTAATCTCACTCCCCGCTGCCGATACACCTTTATTGCTCGCCTTAGCCGATAAAATACGTCAGCACTTTCATAGCGATAAAGTAGATTGTTGTGCCATTATTAATGGGCGTTCCGGTAAATGTCCTGAAAATTGTCGTTTTTGTGCTCAATCAGCCCATTATAAAACAGGTATCTCCGAATATCCTCTTTTAGATACACCGTCTATCATCAAGGCTGCAAAAAAAGCCAAAAATGCTGGTGCTGCTCGCTTTGCCATTGTTACTAGCGGTCGCTCCGTTGTTGAAGGGCCCGAATTTACAGCAATACTCCATGCCTTAGACTGCATCAAAAACGAAGTTCATCTAGAAACATGCTGTTCGCTCGGTCTGATTACATTAGACCAAGCAAAAGCGTTAAAAAAAATAGGTATTTCTCGCTATCACGCTAATATAGAAACCGCACCTTCATACTTTCCTTCTATTTGTTCAACCCATACCTTTGCCGATAAATCGAAAATGATACATACCGCTCAACAAGCAGGTTTACGCGTATGTTCAGGCGGAATATTTGGTTTGGGCGAATCACCTAAACAACGAATTGAAATGGCCTTTGCTCTAAAAAATTTTGGGATTGATTCTGTTCCCCTAAACATTTTAAATCCCGTAAAAGGCACTCCCTTTGCCAATAATCCTCTTGTACCACCGTTAGAAATTCTCCGCACATTCGCTGTCTTTCGCTTTATCTTACCTCATGCATTAATACGTACAGCTGGTGGTAGAGAAGTAAATTTACGCACTCTCCAACCTTATGCATTAACGGGTGGTCTAAATGGTATTATGATTGGCGGTTATTTAACCACCCGTGGCAACGAAACATCATTAGATCAACAAATGCTTCGTGATTTAGAGCGTCCTTGTACACAACCTAATGCCTAAATGCACATCTTATCTGCTCCACGATAATTAAATATTCCCTTATACCCTCTATATCTGCCATAAAAAGAACCCCATCTGTTTATTCTTTTTATGGCTTTTATTTAATTACCACCCATGAAGCCATTGCTTAAGCAAGATTTCTCCACGTGCACATCTACGCACAATATAGTGACTAAAACGACTCATCCTATCACTTTTATAAATCAATAAACTAATGCTTCCCCCTAAAAACATGCCCCCAATAATATCTGACCAATAGTGAAGCCGACAAAAAAAACGTGAACACGCTAAAATAACGGACCACAATAATAGCCCCCATCCTGCTTTATGTCCTCGCATAACTAATAACAGCGAAACAGCTATACTATTCATCGCATGATTACTCGGAAAAGAGGGCGTAGCTCGATGTATATGCCAAGGGGTAATATGTTGTTGCACAAAAGGACGTGGACGATACCATAGCTTTCCTATCAGCCACGATACAATTGAACCACTAAAAACAGCCCCTAAACAATAGATCAAAGATTGCCGCTGATATACCTTTTGCTTATTCTTACGAGGATACAACCACGCATATATCCCATAAATGATATATATTAAATATCCAAATCTAGTAATAATAGACCAAATCATTTTTATTTTATCATCTCGCATATTTACTCCATTTCTATTCTATTCATAAGTTCATATATCGTTTTATTTCTCTGTCTTTTTATTCTTATTTCATTGTTTTGAATTTTTATTCTATTTTATTGTAGACATCGTGTATTTTTTATTGTATAATTTATCCAGTTTAATAATTATTAATTCATTTGGAGGTATGTATATGAAACATATAAAACTATTTTCTTTACTATGCACGATAACTACCATCGTCTTTTGTTTAAGTGGCTGCAGTAATCAAACAACTACTAAAAACACCGCAAACGAACCCTTGCAAGTGTGTACTAATGCTACATTTGTTCCTTTTGAATTTAAAGATGACGCATCATCCTCTGACTATAAGGGATTTGAAATTGACTTATTAAATGAAATTTCCCACGAAATCGGACGTCCAGTAGTCATGAATAATATTCCATTTGCAGGAATTATTCCCGCCTTACAACAGCATACCATGGATTTAGGTGCTTCTGGTATCACTTTATCGGCGGAAAGAGCAAAAAAAAGTTGCTTTTTCTGCACCGTTTTATGAATCAAAATTGGTCTTATTAGTACCTATAAATAGTGAAATTACTTCTCTATCCGCACTTCACAATAAAACAGTTGCCGTACAAATGGGAACAACTGCCGCTGATTATTGTACTAAAAATAATATACAAACCAAACAATTTGATCACAATGCTGACGTCATTATGGAATTACAAGTAGGCGGCTCCCCAGCTGGCATTTTAGATAAACCCGTAGCTGATTATTATCTCCAGAATCAAGGAAAAGGAAAATTCAAAGTAATTAATTTACCGAATACCCATAGCGAATATTTAGCCTTTGCCATGAATAAAGATAATTCACAATTACAACAAGAAATCAATACAGCCTTAGCTACTTTAAAAGCTAATGGCAAATTCCAAAAAATTTATCAAAAATGGTTTGGCGAAAATCCCCCCATGTTACCTAATTCAGCGGAAAAAGCATTGCTCACTACCTCAGGGCAATAAACTATATAAAAATGCAAATTTCACTTGCTTTTTTCCTTTTCCTTGATAAAATAAAACAAGAATATGTTGCAAAGGGGAAAATCCTATGAAATGTTTAGTATTACTTAGTGGTGGTATTGATTCAACCACTTGTTTAGCCCTCGCCATCCAAACGTATGGTGTAAAAGAAGTACTCGCTGTAACGGCTTATTATGGGCAAAAACATGCAAAAGAACTCACTGCTGCCAGAGATATTGCGAGCTACTATCAAGTATTACATAGGGAAATCGATGTTTCTCAAGCATTTTCACTTAGTAACTGTGTACTATTAGCAGGTCGCCAAGGAAAAATTGCCCACACCTCTTATGCAACACAACTCGCTGAAAAAGGAGGTACGGGAACGCTAGATACTTATGTACCTTTCCGCAACGGTCTTTTTCTATCCTTCGCCGCCGCACTTGCTGTAAGCACACAAGCAAATTATATTTACTATGGAGCACATGCCGATGATGCAGCCGGTCGTGCTTATCCCGATTGCACTCCTGAATTTGAAACAGCTATGGCCAATGCTATTTATGAAGGATCTGGTCGTACCTGTCAATTAAAAGCACCATTATTACATTGGAATAAGGCACGTGTCGTGCAAGAAGGCTTATCTTTACATGCCCCCTATCATTTAACGTGGAGCTGCTATGAAGGAAAAGAGCATCCTTGCGGAGTGTGCGGAACATGCCGCGATCGAGCTGCGGCTTTTGCTGCTAACAATAAAAAAGATCCTGCTTTATAAAAATAACCGCCCTCATAAACAGATGGCGGCTATTTTTATATTTCACTTGCCACACTCCTATTTATAAGATACACTAAACACAATTAAAATCCTATATATTAATTTAATTATATGTATTTTTTAGAAAAAGGGAGGGGTATATATGCCCAAAAAGACAAAAATTGTTTGCACCTTAGGTCCTAGTTCACAAACACCAGAAATAATTGAAAATTTAATTAATTCGGGCATGAATATTGCTCGTTTTAACTTTTCCCACGGTACCCATGAAGAACATAAAAAACGAATTGACCTCGTCCGAAATATTTCAAAAAAATCACAAATTCCCATAGCTCTAATGTTAGATACCAAAGGTCCAGAAATTCGTTTAGGTTCCTTCGAAAATGGTTCCATTATAATGAAAGCAGGACAGCCTTTC
Organism: Megasphaera sp. UPII 135-E; assembly: GCF_000221545.1. Lineage (NCBI taxonomy): Bacteria > Bacillati > Bacillota > Negativicutes > Veillonellales > Veillonellaceae > Megasphaera > Megasphaera sp. UPII 135-E. Next base: position 85,854 of record NZ_AFUG01000043.1, on the reverse strand, counting down.
ACCTTAACTACACGTTCATTGATAGGAAATGAAACCATTGCCTCTGTAAATTATAAAGATTTACCTAAAGATATTTCCATAGGCAGTCACATTCTTTTATCAGATGGACTCGTAACCTTAAGCGTAGAACGCATAACAGACACAGAAATTCACACGCAAATTTTAAATACAGGAAAAATGAGCGATCGAAAACGTGTTGCCATCCCAGGTACAATACTTAATTTACCAGCAATATCTCAATCCGATATAGAAGATATTCTTTTTGGCATAGACATGCACATGGATTTTATTGCTGCATCCTTTATTCAAAAAGGAGAAGATATTATTGCTATTCGAAAATTATTAGAGGATAATCATTCAACCATAAAAATCATTGCAAAAATAGAATGTCAAACAGCCGTACAAAACATTGACGAAATCATTCAACTAAGCGATGGTATTATGGTCGCACGTGGTGATTTAGGCGTAGAAATTCCTGCCGAAAAAGTCCCTACCCTCCAAAAAATGCTTATTCAAAAATGCAATATCGCTGGTAAACCCGTCATTACGGCCACCCAAATGTTAGAATCTATGTGTGCCAATCCACGCCCCACACGTGCGGAAACAAGTGACGTAGCTAATGCAATTTTAGATGGAACCGATGCGATTATGCTCAGTGGAGAAACCGCCAATGGACTATATCCCATTGAAGCAGTAACCACTATGAACAAAGTTGCCACCTATACAGAAGGGCATTATCCCTTCCATCATCAAACACAACATTATGCCGCTCCCACAACCACAGAATCCATTGGTAAAGGAGTCGTAAAAATTGCAGAAGATTTGCATGCCGCAGCAATTATTGCCTCCACCGAAAAGGGAAGCACCGCTCAAATGATTTCAAAGTTTAGACCCTCATGCCCAATCATTGCTGTATCCCCGCATAAAGACATTATACGTACCCTTCAATTAAATTGGGGTGTACAAGCAATCCTCGGTGAACCTGCCAAAAATTCCGATGAAGTAGTCCATACCGCTATCCAATCAGCCTTAACCCATCACTTAATTAACGTGGGAGATTTAGTCGTCTTAACCGCAGGTGTACCCGTTGGGCAATCGGGTTCTACCAACATGATCCGCGTGCAAGTGGTAGGCGATATTTTATTATCAGGTACGGGAATAGGAAAAGGATCGGCCATCGGTACCGTCTGCATCGCCGATACATTAACTAACTTAAAGCAACGCTTCACCGATGATTGTATCCTTGTTTTAAAATCAGCAGAACCAGAGTTTATCTCCTACATGAAACGAGCCAAAGCTATCGTTGCAGAAGAAAGTGGTCTTACCAGTGAGGCTGCAATTATCGCCTTGACTTTAGGCCTACCTGCCGTAATCGGTGCTAAAAATGCGACAAAAATTTTAAAAAACAATGATACCGTAACCGTTGATAGTAATCGTGATACCATATTCCGTGGTATCACCAATGCTCGATAAAAAAATACCTCGACAATATTGTCGAGGTATTTTTTTTATTCTTTTGCCTGTGCTCGTGCTGCAATAATCTCTTCGGTAATTTTTTTAGGAACTTCTTCATATGCATAAAAAGCTAAATTAAATGTTCCTTTTCCCTGTGTCATAGAACGTAATACCGTTACATATCCAATCATTTCCGCCAAAGGTACCTGAGCCTTTACAACAATAATCCCCTTTCTATTGCGATGTGGTTCCATCCCTAAAATACGTCCACGCCGACCACTAAAATCTCCCATAATATCGCCCATAAATTCTTCTGGTATAACTACTTCCACCGTATAAATAGGTTCTAATAACACAGGATCTGCTTCAGGAATGCCCTTTTTCAAAGCCACAGCAGCCGCCATTTTAAAGGCCATTTCCGAAGAATCAACCGTATGATAAGAACCATCTTTTAACGTCACTTTAATATGAATGAGAGGGAACCCTGCTAACATACCTTTTTGCAAGGTTTCTTGTACACCCTTTTCAACTGCTGGAATATATTGTTTTGGTACAGCCCCACCAAAAATAGCATCTACAAACTCGAACTCACCGTCCCCTTGTATCGGCTCCATTTCTAGTACAACATGTCCATATTGCCCATGTCCACCACTTTGTTTTTTATGCTTTCCTTCAGCCGTTGCTTTTCCCTTAATCGTCTCCCTATACGGAATATACATCTCTTCTACTACAGCCTTAAGGCCATATTTACGCTCTATTTTAGTCATAATATGATCGAAATGAACGTCCCCCATACACCGCAATAAAATTTGTTTTCCTTCAATACTTTTTTCAACTTGACACGTCGGATCTTCTTCACTAATTCGCACTAAAGCATTAACTAATTTTTCTTCTTCCCCTTTTTTCTCAACCCCCAAAGCAACCTGATGCAATGGTTTTGGAAAACGAATCGGATCATACCGAACAATAAAATCTGTCGTCGCTAATGTATCGCCCGTACGAGTATCAGACAGCTTAGGTAATACGATAATATCCCCCGCTACAGCTTGTGTTACAGACTGCGTTTCTTTACCCGTTAAAAGCAATATTTTATTTAACTTTTCCTCTTTGCCTTGTGTTACATTATAAATTTTATCTCCTTCTTTTAACGTTCCCGAAAAAACTCGCACATAACTTAATTTACCGGCAAAGGGATCAATAGTTGTCTTAAACACAAACCCTGAAAAAGGTTTATTCGCATATACTAATACAACATCCTTTTGTTGTTCATCTTGTCCTGATATAACTTTTTGTGATCCCGCTGGCATATAGGTAATAATTCGCCGCAATAATTCTTGTGTCCCAATATGATATCTAGCACTGCCACACATGACGGGGCATACACGACCAGTTAGCATCCCTTGCCGTAACCCTAACCGAAGTTCTTCTAATGTTAATTCTTCTCCTTCTAAATATTTTTCTAATAATGCATCATCACCTTCTGCCGCGGCTTCCATGCACATTTCCCTTACTTGTCTAGCCTTCGCCATATATTCAGGCGGTACTTTAATTTCTTTACATTCTCCATTTGTCCATTCCCATGCAATCAACTTGCATACATCAATAATCCCACGAAAATCTTTTCCTTCACCTAACGGAATTTGTAACGGCATAATCGATTTCCCAAAAACAGACCGCATCTTTTCTAAGCAACCAAAAAAATCGGCTTGTTCTCCGTCCATTTTATTTACATAAACCATCCGCGGCAATTGTAACGCCACACCATAATCCCATGCTCGTTCGGTATCTATTTCAATTCCCGTTTCCGCTGATACAACTAGCAAGATACTGTCTGCCGCCCGTAATGCCGAACGCACTTCGCCGCAAAATTCCGAATATCCCGGAGTGTCCAAGAAATTGATTTTATGGTCCTCCCACTGGCAAGGAGCTATACCTAATTGAATCGTTACATTACGTTTAATTTCTTCTGGTTCATAATCCATGACATGCTTATTATCTTTCCCGACACCAACTGCATCAATCGCCCCGCACGTAAATAGAACCGATTCAACCACCGCCGTTTTACCCGCTCCATCATGAGAAAGCACAGCTACATTGCGAATCTGCTCACTGGTATATTCCTTCATTCAAATCGCCTCCTAGAACATATAATTTTATTTACTATATTCTGTATCTTTTTATTAATTTCCTTTTTCCTTGACCTTCTTTTATGTAATTCATTTAGCTAAATAAGCAATATAACAATTGAAATAAAACTAAAACGCATACATAAATCATCTCCTCGACCGCCCTTCCTCACTCCTCTCTTTCTTTTTTATAAAAAGATGATTATAATAAAAGTGTTATAAATTAAAATAGCAATAGGAGGTTTTTATGAAAACGTTTGACAAAGAACACAGTGCTTGGCAACGCTTTTCAACCGAGCAAAGACAAGAAGTAGAAAACTATGCTACTAATTATCGAGCTTTTTTGGATACAGCTCGAACTGAACGATTAGCGAATAAAGAAATTTTACGCCAAGCTACAAAAGCGGGGTTTCGCTCCATCCAAGAATATACATCACTTCAACCAGGCGACAAAGTATTCTGGGATCAAAAAGGAAAAGCCGTTGTCTTGGCGATTATAGGGAAACAACCGCTTGAAGCTGGTCTTAAAATCGTTGGCTCTCACATTGATTGCCCCCGGTTAGATTTAAAAGGCATGCCTCTCGTAGAAAAAGATAATATTGCTTATTTTAAAACACACTATTACGGCGGCATTTTAAAATATCAATGGGTCTGTATGCCCTTGGCTTTGTTAGGTGTCGTATATACAGCAAGTGGTAAAAGAATTGATGTTTCAATTGGCGATGAGCCGCAAGATCCAGTTCTTTATATTACCGATTTACTTCCTCATTTGGGTAAAGATCAAATCACCAAGCCTTTAGGCGAAGCTATTACCGGGGAAATGCTTATGCCTATAATCGGCATTCACAGTGACGAAGACACGGTAAAACCAGCTATTTTACAATTATTAAAAGAAAAATATAATATCGAAGAAGAAGACTTTACCACGGCCGAACTAGAAATCGTTCCTGCTCAAAAGAGCCGTGATGTAGGCCTAGATCGTTCTATGATCATGTCTCACGGACAAGATGATCGGGTTTGCTCATATGCTAATTTAGCAGCAATTTTACATGCACACAGTACAGAAAAAACACAAGTTGCTTTATTCGCAGATAAAGAAGAAATCGGTTCTATGGGCAATACAGGGGTACAAGCTTCTTATTTTCTTGATTTCATTAGTGAATTATTAGCCTTACAAGGTCATAAAGAGGAATTATACTTACGTCGTTTATTAAGACAAAGCGAAGTATTATCTGCCGATGTTTGTGCTGCCTTAGACCCTAATTTTGAAAGTGCCTTTGAAAAGAACAATGCCGGTCGCTTTGGATACGGCATCGCACTCTGCAAATACACCGGTTCACGTGGCAAAGCAGGGAGCAGTGATGCAAACGCTGAATTTTTAATAAAAATCAGAAATATTTTTAATGAAAATAATGTGCCTTGGCAAATTAGTGAATTAGGAAAAGTAGACCAAGGCGGCGGTGGTACAATTGCCTATATCATGGCTAATTGGGGTTGCGATGTCGTCGATTGTGGGGTCGCTATGTTAAGCATGCATGCTCCATTAGAATTAGTCGCTAAAGTAGATGCTTACTGTGCTTATTTAGCTTACAAAGCTTTCTTTGAAAGTCTCTAATATGTTACCATATATCCATTATCATTAATAAGGAGCATATAGCAGTGAAACGGTGTCTTGTAATTATTAATCCTTCTTCTGGAAAGGAACGTGCAAAATATCATAAAGATGATTTAAAATACCAATTAGACAGCATGTTCGATTATGTTGAACTGCGGGAAACACGTCAACGCGGTGATGCTACATACTGGGCAAAAGAAGCATCCTTATGTGGTTTTGATTCTATTTTTTGTATGGGGGGCGATGGTACATTAAACGAAACGATTAACGGTCTTGCTTTAGCCAATAAACCCATCCATTTTGGCTTTATTCCTTTAGGTACCATTAATGATTTAGCACGAGCTTTACAAATTCCTCTCCATCCAGAAGCAGCTATTTCCATGCTCTCGCATTGCAAAACCATCCAGGTAGATATCGGCAAAGTAAATGATAAATATTTTGTAAACACAGTTGCCGCAGGAATCTTACCTGATGCAGTTGGTCATGTATCAGTAGAACAAAAAACGCGACTCGGTCCATTAGCATATTTTTTAACTGGTATAAAAACACTACAAAATCATACCACGTCCTTATTTAAAATCGAAACAGAGCAAGAAGAACTCATATATCGCAGTCCACTCATCATTGCTATGTTAACAAATTCAATTGGGGGTTTTCGCAATGTTGCACCGCAAGCACGTGTCAATGATGGAAAAATTTGGTTAGCGATTTTTAAAGATTTCTCTTATTTGGATCTTTTAAAAATGATTCCCGACTTTCTTTCTAGTACACCTTTAAGCGGTGAATATATGACATTGCTGACATTAACAAAAGCTCGTATTACCCTATTAGAAGACCCTCTACTCCATACCAATATGGACGGAGATGAAGGACCTAATTTTCCCTTAAATTTAGAAATATTACCTTCTTTCTTATCCATTTATGTCCCAAAATAAAAAAAGACCATCTCTTAAAAATAAAAGAGATGGTCTTTTTCAAGTACGCATTACGCAACAAATATCGATAAAATCAAAACTCCAATTAAACCAATAATGGAAATAAGTGTTTCTAATACGCACCATGTACGAACGGTATTTTTAACTGTTAAACCAAAAAATTCTTTAAATAACCAAAATCCTGGATCATTTGGTGGACTAAAAATTAAACTGCCCGCACCTGTCGCAAGCACCATCAATTCAGGGCTTACCCCCGTAACCGCAACAATAGGTGCCGCAATTCCGCCAGCCGTTAATGCCGCAACAGTAGCAGAGCCGCAAGCAATACGAATAACCGCAGCCACTACCCAAGCCAGCAATAATGGTGATAATCCAGAATGAGCAGCTATATTACCAATATACGTACCTACGCCACTATCAATTAAAATTTGTTTTAAGGCACCTCCACCGCCAACAATGAGCAAAATCATAGCAATAGCTAAGATCGCATCTTGAGCAATAGTCATTACTTCTTTCATTGTCTTTCCCCGTTGTAAGCCAAACGTGTAAATGGCCACAGCAATGGAAATCGTCAAGGCAATATCAGGCGTCCCTAAAAAGGTAAGAATAGGATACAACGTAGCTTCCGGAGACAAAGTCATCTTCGTTATAGCCGAAATAGCCATTAAGACTACAGGAATCAATGCCGTAATAATACTAACAGTAAAACTTGGCATTTCCTCATCTTGAAAAACTTTAGATTGAAATAAATGTTCTGGCATTTCTGCTTTAATATGATGTATCGTTTTATAAAATAACGGCCCTGCTATAATAGCAGCTGGAACAGCTATAATAAAACCATAAACTAACGTTTTACCAATATCTGCATTATAAATAACGGATATCGCCGTAGGACCCGGATGTGGTGGTAAAAAACCATGCGTAACCGATAACGCTGCCGCCATAGGAATACCCGCTTCTAAAAGAGGAACTCCCGCTGCTGCCGCAATCGTAAACACAATCGGAATCAACAATACAAAACCAATTTCATAAAATAAAGCAATCCCCACAATGAAACCAGTCAAGCACACAGCCCATTTTACATTCTTCGCACCAAAAACACGAATTAAAGTCATCGCAATCCGCTGCGCACCACCGCTTTCAGCCATTAATTTACCTAAAATAGCCCCAAAAGAAATGACAATAGCAAGTCCGCCTAGTGTACCACCTAACCCCTTTTCAATCGTCGGAATAATTTTCACAAGTGGTAAACCTTCAGCTAAGCCAACAAAGCCCGCCACTAGTAATAATGCTAAAAAACTATTTAGCTTCATTTTTACGATAAGAAAAAATAAAATAACAATACCAATAGCTAAGATGATTAAAGGCATATTTCATCACCCTCCTTTTTAATAAATAATTACTTTATACAATAATAAAAATAAAAACCGCATCATATTAAGATATAAAAAAATCATTTTTTAATTATTATAATGATACGTTTCATTCATTCTCTTGTATTATACAAGGTCATAGAAAAAGTGTAAACCGTTTTATGCATAACTAACCATACTTATCCCACCATCCCCCGCTCGCTATTATCCTAATCTGCCTATAATAAAAAAAAGACAGTTTCCTAAGAAACTGTCTTTTTTTATTATTCTGCCGTATAAGGCAATAATGCAATCGCTCTTGCACGCTTGATAGCAAGTGTTAATTTACGCTGATGTTTAGCACAAACACCAGAAATTCTCCGTGGCAAAATTTTACCACGTTCTGTCGTAAAACGCCGAAGTTTTGCAATATCTTTATAATCAATTTGTTCTGCATGATCTACACAAAAATTACAAACTTTTCTTCTTGGTTTTCTTGAACGATCTCTTTTCATCTATACTTCCTCCTTTTTTAATAAGAAGGGTACTGTTTGACATTAAAAAGGTACTTCTTCTGTGCTAGGACTACCAGCATCTCCAAAGGATTGATTTTCCGTATGCACGGTTTCCTGTGCACCCGATCTACCCATGCCGGTTTCATTCATACCTTTCCCCAAAGGCTGTCCTATAAACTCGCAAACAACTTCCGTCACATAACGTTTTTGCCCATCTTGAGTTTCATAAGAACGTCTAGAAAAACGTCCCTGTACAAAAACGCGTTTTCCCTTTGCTAAATTTTCCTGACAGCTTTCCGCCAAATTTCCCCACGCAACACAAGGAACAAAATCAGTCATTTCTCGCTTTTCACCAGTTGCAGATACATATGAACTAGAGCAAGCAACCGTAAACCTTGCTACTGTTTTACCAGTAGTAGTGCTTCTAATCTCTGGATCTCTGGCCAGATTCCCTAATAATTGTACTGAATTCATACCTTACGCCTCCGATTATTCGTCAATCTTAACAATTAAGTGTTTTAAGATTTCATCACGAATTTTCATTACGCGGTCAATTTCTTTAATAATGTCAGGTTCAGCATCGAAATTAACCAAGACATAATAGCCATCATTCTGTTTTTTTACAGGATATGCTAAATGACGTTTACCCCATGGTTCAATCTTTTTTACCTGTGCACCGTTTTTCTTTAACAATGCATCGACAAACTCAATAATGGGTTTTACCGCTTCGTCTTCTAACGGCTTCGCAATAAACATGACTTCGTACTTATTCACGAAATCACCTCCTCTTTTGGACTTATGACCCTTCCCAAAGAAGGGTTAGGAGCCTGATACATTCAAGCCTATTTATTATATCATTCACGATAAAAAATTTCAACTAAAAAATCCCTATTCATACATAACATAATATAGGTATATCTACCTTTACCTAAAGTACTCTACCCCGCCCGCAAACAATGGCTGTATCATATTACCATGTATATTTTTTAGAACATTTCCCGCTACAGAACGTTCACTATGTGCCATTTTACCTAATACACGCCCATCAGGACTCGTAATGCCTTCTATAGCAAAGACAGACTGATTTGGGTTATATTCACTATTATAAGTGGCATTTCCCTCCATATCAACATACTGCGTAGCTATCTGTCCTTGTTTACATAAAGACTTAATCATTTCCGCCGATGCAACAAACCTTCCCTCTCCATGAGAGATCGGCAATGAATGTATATCGCCTACATTGATTTTATTAAACCAAGGACTTAGTACGGAAACTACCTCTGTCTGCACCACTCGAGAAATATGCCTACCAATCGTATTATACGTCAATGTTGGACTATTTTCGGCAAGAGGCTGAACGTGACCATACGGCAATAACCCCAATTTAATCAACGCTTGGAAACCATTACAAATCCCCAATGCCAATCCATCTCGTTCATATAATAGTCGCTCTAATGCATCTGACAAGACTGGATTCCTAAAGACCGTAGCAATAAATTTACCCGAACCATCTGGTTCATCACCTGCACTAAAACCGCCTGGGAAAAATATGATTTGTGCCTGATTAAGACGCTTAACCATTTCGGTCATAGACGCTTGTAATGCTTGCGCCGTATTATTTTTTAATACCATCATATCTACATTGGCTCCTACGCGTTCAAACGCCGCAGCCGAATCGTATTCACAGTTAGTTCCTGGAAAAACGGGGATAAATACAGTCGGCTTCCCCCATACTTCACTTCGCCGACTAGCACGAGTGGTATATTTAGGCAGCGAGCTATTATCCGTTTTACTTTCACATTGCAATGGAAAAATAGAAGACAACGTATCTTCCCATGCTCCTTGCAATTCCATCAAGGAAATAAACCCATCTTTCCAACTCATGATAGCCTTTTCTTGCGTCATACCAATTCGCATAACATGTGATAATGCCTCCCACCGTTGTGCCGATGCTTCATCCATTTCCACTATGAAATCGCCATACGAGGCTTGGAATAAAGTAGCATCATCAACTATATCGGACAACTGCACGCCCAAACGATTACCTACCGCCATTTCCACTAATGCTGCCGCTACGCCACCTTGATCTACCGCACGCAAAGCAAATATAGTGCCTGCTTGTTGTTCTTTTCTCAGCGCATCACAATGTTGTTTAAAGATTTCGAAATTGGGCATTCCCACTTCATCTCGTGGTGTTTGTACCAATAAAACAATATGATTCGCCCCTTTAAATTCTGGCGATATAATATCCGAACGTTTTGCCGTTACCACTGCAAAGGATACTAATGTCGGTGGAACAGTTAATTGTTCAAACGTACCACTCATACTATCTTTACCGCCAATAGCAGCAATACCTAATTCCTTTTGTGCTTTATACGCACCTAATAAAGCACTAACTGGCAAACCCCAATAAGTATCGTTTGTACCTAACGAAGGGAAAAATTCTTGTAACGTCAAATACGCATCTTGTCGCTTTCCCCCTAAAGCCACAAGCTTAGCAAGCGATAATAAAACTGCATAGAGGCCACCGTGAAAAGGACTCCACGAAGCTAAATTCGGATCATACCCATGCGTCATAATAGATACGGTTTCCGTTTGTCCCCCTCGTACGGGCAAAGCTGCAACCATGCCCGCCACCGGTGTCTTTTGCCAAATACCGCCAAAAGGCATTAACATCGTAGCCGCACCAATAGAACTATCAAATTGCTCTGCTAACCCTTGTTCTGATGCAACATTTAACGTTCCCATGACCTTTTTCCAATACTGTTTTCTATCCGCAATTGGTGACATGGCAAAAAAACTCTTCTCGCTAGGAGCAGCTACATGGGCTGTTTGTTCCTGCATAACGCCATTTGTATCTAAAAATGACCTCGCTAAATTAACCACCTGCTGATCACGCCAACGCATCACTAACCGTTTATCCGCCGTTACTTCTGCAATAACCGTAGCTTCTAAGTTCTCTTCTGCCGCATACCTCATAAACTGCTCTTTATCTGCTGCATCAACTACTACCGCCATGCGTTCTTGTGATTCCGAAATCGCAAGTTCCGTCCCATCTAGCCCTTCATATTTTTTAGGAATAACATCTAACTGTATATGTAACCCTTCGGTCAATTCTCCTACCGCAACAGATACACCACCCGCACCGAAATCATTACACCGCTTAATTAATCTTGTTACTTCACCACGGCGAAACAGACGTTGTATTTTACGTTCCGTTAAGGCGTTTCCCTTTTGAACTTCTGCACCACAATCACTTAAAGAATGAACCGTATGTTTTTTTGATGACCCCGTAGCGCCACCACAACCATCTCTCCCCGTTTTACCGCCAAGTAAAATCACGATATCTCCAGGCAATGGCGTTTTTCGTACTACATTCTCCCGCGGAGCTGCTCCTATTACCGCACCAATTTCCATCCGTTTGGCAATAAATCCAGGATGATAATATTCTTTTACCTCTCCTGTTGCTAACCCAATTTGATTTCCATAAGAACTATACCCCTTCGCCGCTCCAGTTGTAATCGTACGCTGTGGTAATTTACCCGTTAAGGTTTCTCTCACAGGTTGCCGTGGATCTCCCGAACCAGTAATCCGCATTGCTTGATATACATACGCCCGTCCGCTTAAAGGATCGCGAATACAACCGCCTAGGCAAGTAGCCGCACCACCAAAAGGTTCGATTTCGGTCGGATGATTATGTGTTTCATTTTTGAAAAGAAGTAACCATTCTTCCTCTTTTCCTTGCACATCAACGGGTACAACAATAGTACAAGCGTTAATTTCATCAGATATATCTAAATTTTGTAACTTTCCCGCTTGTCGCAATTCTTTAACAGCTATGGTTGCCATATCCATCAGTGAAATAGGCTTTTTACGCTGTAACATATTTCGTGCTTGTTGATATGCTTGATATGCTTCTCGTACAGGTTTAATCAACGGACTTTCAGCAAACGTAATGTCTGTTAACGCTGTATTAAAGGTTGTATGTCTACAATGATCCGACCAATACGTATCAATTACTTTTATTTCAGTAATCGTTGGATCCCGTTGTTCTTCCTCTCTAAAATAAGACTGACAGAATTGTAAATCGGCAAAACTCATAGCCAATCCCAACGATTCTAATAAATCTCGTAGTTGTTCTTCCGTATACACTATAAATCCCGTAATAGTCGAAACGGGTGCTGGTTCTTCCAACGCTAATGTAAGCGATTGGCACGCATCTAATGAGGCCTTCCTCGCTTCCACAGGATTAATGCAATATCCCTGTATACGTTCCATATCTTGAATAGAAAGATTGCCTGAAAAAACAATCACCTTTGCCGTCCGAACTATACCATCATTTTTCATGGTAAGCATTTGTAAACATTGCATCGCTGAATCTGCACGCTGATCATATTGTCCTGGTTGATATTCAATAGCAATCAGTTGCTCCCCGTCATTCAGCGTCAATGAATCGTATACTTCATCCACTGGAGGTTCTGAGAATATCATTTTTTTTGCTGCCAAAAATGCGTCCTCATCTAATCCACCGATATCATATCGATGGAAAATACGTAATGACTCTAAGTCATGAATAAGTAAATTGTTACGTAAATCAGACAACATTCGTTTTTCTTCATCCGCAAAACATTGTTTTTTAGCTACATATAACCGTCGAATAGGCTGCATAAAACGACCTCCTCAAAAAATCAAAACCTAATATACTATCTTAGTATACTCGTTTTGCACTGTATCTGTAAACCAACTTATGATAAATACGTATAAATATTATATGCGGGCAAAAATAGAAAATATTTGCTTTTTCTTATCCTATACTAATTTCCCAATATGCCTATATCCTCTTTATATTGACTTTGTAAATAAACCATATTAGACTATATATATTCTTTAAATTATATAAGGGAGATATCATATGCAAGAATTAATAGATCGAATTTTAAAAGATGGTTGTGTTATTGACAATAAAATTTTAAAAATAGATAATTTTTTAAATCAACAGCTGGATATCCCCCTGTTAAATAAAATGGGCCAAGAAATAGCTTATCTTTTCGCACAATACCCTATTGATCGCATTATAACGATTGAAACATCTGGAATTGCTGTCGCCTATGCAACAGCCCTTGCCCTCCATAATGTACCTGTTGTATTTGCCCGGAAACACACGACATTACTCACCATAGACGATCAATATACCACCTCAATTTATTCCTATACCAAAGGAAAAAACTATACCGTTACCATTAGCAAGCAATATCTTCCACCGAATGAAAACATACTAATCGTTGATGATTTTTTAGCTAGTGGGGCCGCTGCTTTAGGGCTAACCCACTTAGTACAAGAAGCGGGAAGTAAAGTAATCGGTCTCGGTGTAATTATAGAAAAAGCCTTTCAACATGGTCGGGCCTGTCTAGAAAAAGAAAATATTTGTGTAAAAGCCCTCGCCTCTATACAAAAATTTGAAAATAATCGTCCCGTCTTTATCCATTTTCCTGCTGAATAGGAGTCGAATTATGCGTGCTCAATTTTTTGATGGTTTTAACTTTTCCACCTTTAAATACAGTATTGTAGCAATAGAATGTCCCGAAGCATTTTTTCAAATAGAGCACTTCTCCCTTTGCCCCGCTATTTATAATGAAGCTTGCCTTCGAGGATACACTGGTATTTTTACAATAAATAAACAAAAACGACTCACCTTAAAAACATTATTAACCAACCATAGCGACATGACCCCTCCCGTCATTGATACTATCGAACCTACCATTTTTCATTCCCCTGCGGGGAACTTGCGGTACGACCTAAATCACGAATTAACATATAGTGGCTCTATATTAATTGGCAATCATTTCATAGAAAGTTATTTTATTCCTTTCGGCTTTCAATTACCTCATGCCTTTAAAAACGTTTTTGAACTAACCTTTAAAAATGGTCTATTTGTGCAAGTGGAAGATAAATCAAAAGATGCTGCTAGATTACGTCTTGAGTATCAAAAACCATTACCTTCAACTCAACGACTAAAACTGCGCGTAGGCGAATTTATTGGAAAATCAGAAGAATATGGTTTTAGCGACGATCTCTTAGCCCAATATATGGACTTGAGCTATGAAACCAAATATTTATTTTAAAAAAATAAACAAAAAACTATCTCGACATATATTGAGATAGTTTTTTTCTTCGTCCACCTATATTCAGAGTAAATATTGCCGTCGTCTCATACTACTGTTAGGAATATTTAATTTTAATCGTAATTTAGTCACGGTTCTACGAGATATAGAAATTTTATATTTTTCCAATACAGAACAAATTTCCTGATCTGATAAAGGTCTCAATTTATCTTCACCTTGAATTAAATTTTTAAGCTGCTGCATAACAAATTTATCTGATACAGGCTCTTTCTTTTTCGCCCCACATACATAAGCTCGACCTAAAAAAATCTTGAACCGCATAAATTTTTCCTTTAAATAACACATATCTCTCATGACAAACACGACTAACCGTAGACGCACTTAGCCCCGTAGCTAAAGAAATATCTTTCTGTAATAATGGCTTAATATCCCCATATTGTAAAAAAAAATGTTTTTGTACTTGCAAAATGTATTGTATTACTTTCATAATCGACATGCGTCTATATACTAAAGCCTCTTGTAAAATCAAATAATTTTTCTTATGCTTTAATAAAAAACTTCGTATTTCCTTATCTTCTGTATTATTATACAACTCGTATAAATCACTGCGATATATTAAAGAAGGCAATTCTTCTAAAAATCGGATTCCTAACTTTCCCTTTTCTAAAGAAATAATTTCTACTTCAGGATGTATATATTGTACATTATCCATAAATTGATGTGCTGGATAAGGTGACATTTTTTTTATAAAATCTCGCACTGCCTTTACCTTTTTGAATGACAACCCCGATTTTCGTTCAATAACATCCCATTTACTATGTAAAAATTCAGAAAAATATTTTTTTATAATCATTTCTGTTCCCTCAGGAACATTCGTCTGATGCGGAAGTTGAATAAGAAGCGATTCTTGTACCGATGATGCCCCAACACCAAATGGTTCACACGCACGAACAACCGCTAAAGCACGTTTCATTTCATCCGGCGAAAAACCACCAATTTCCCCTAATTTCGCTAAATCACCAAAAAAAAATCCTCTTGTATCTAACGAACAGACAATTAATTTTGCTGCTTCATATAATCTCGTTGAAGAAATATGCATCCGTAATTCTTGTAACAATACAGACTCAAAAGAACGCGACCGATCAGGTATTTGCTCCCAAAAACGTTCGTCTGAATAAGAATTCTTCTCTTTTGAAAAAGAATCATCTAATTCTAACAAAGGATTTTCAACAATTTTTTCCTGTATAAATTCATGTAAATTTTGCATAGGAAGTGCTAATAATTTCATCGACAATAATTGTCTTTGATTTAATTTAATCTGTTGTTCTAAAATTAATTCAGGGCCAATCATCATAAACACCTCCCTAGACAGAATTTATATATATTCAGTCTAGCATAAAGCCCTTTTTATCGTAAAGATGTTTAATTCATACATATACAATCGATATATATCACGTCTCTCTTATTCGTTATCAATATATTGTCCCCTAATAATTCGTTATCCCTCTATATACCCCACTTAAGTATTTTAAAAATAATTAAGGGTATATTTCATATAACCATACTAAAAACGACCTCTTTGGTGCAAAAGAGGTCGTTTTCATATTAGTCTTCATATTATAAAATAATATTTAGTTGCTTCCCTGCTAAAAAGTTATCTATGTTCTCAAACACAATAACTGCACGTTTCTTCATCGATTCATGTGTAGCAAAAGCAACATGTGGCGTAACGATAGTATTCTTACTATGTAGTAAAGGATGCTTCGTATCAATAGGCGGTTCTACTTCAAAAACATCAATTCCCGCACCTGCAATTTTACCCGTATTCAACGCATCTGCTAAGGCTTGTGAATCAACTACGGGGCCACGAGCTTCATTAATCAAAATCGCACTAGGTTTCATATAAGACAACGTCTTCGCATTAATTAATCCTCTAGATTGCTCCGTAACTGGACAATGTAAAGAGATAATATCTGCCATCGACATAACTTCTTCCAGTGATACATACGTAATTAATGCAGTGCTTTCCTTATGGGAAAAACCATTGTACGCAATAACCTTTGCACCAAAAGCATGTACTAATTCGGCTACCCTATGTCCTATTGCCCCTGTGCCGAATAAGCCAACCGTCTTACCTTCCAATTCATAACCAATAAATCCAGCTTTCGTACCTCCCGCACGACAAGCCGCATCAACTTGTGCTACATATCGTAACAAATGAAGCATCATCGCAATAGTCAATTCCGCTACCGCTACGGTAGAATATCCCGATGCATTACTAACGCGAATGCCCCTTTCTTGCGCTGCTGCCAAATCAACATGATCCACTCCTGTAAAAGCAACATCAATATACTTTAAGTGAGGACAAGCTCGAATAACCTCACCTTTTAACGGCATATTGGCAATAATTAAAATATCTGCATCGTTTGCCTCTTCAATCTGTACCGATACATCATCCGTTCGCTCATAAGCAGCAAATGAATGTCCCTGTGCTTTTAATTTATCAGCATAAGTTGCTAATAAATCCGAAGAAATACCTAATGACTCTAATAATACTACTTTCATAAAATCACTTCCTTTACAAAAAATATATATATTATTATATAACTTGTTTTTAATTATGTAAGGATATTTTTAAAAATCGTATTATTAATAAAATCATATTCCCTTTACACATATACCTTTATAATTTTTTTAGCGATATTCCTGTATGATATACCAATTCTTCGATACTTTGTGCCCCTACTTTTTCTATAGCAGCACATAAAATTTTTGCACACGTCCTAGCGTCATCTAACGCTTGATGATGTTGAAATGAAATTCCCAACATATCTGCAAGCGTATCCAATTTATGATTTTTAAGATGTGGCCATACTCGCCGCGAAAGCTCTACGGTACACATATAGCGTAACGTTGGTTTTGGTAGTTGGTATGTTTTCAACAAACTGCGTAATACCCGCATATCAAATGCCGCATAATGTGCTACCACAATATATTTATCTAATTGCGGTGCTAATGTTGGCCATAAGGTATCAAATTTGTTTTCATGCATCACTTGTTGTGGTGTAATACCATGAATTTGTACATTCGGCGTCTCAAAAACCATAAAAGGCGGCTTAATTAACGTATATGTTTCTTGTACGCATATTGTTCCTTGCATTTGTACAATCGCAACGGAACAAGCACTATTAGCATACTTATTTGCAGTTTCAAAATCAATAGCTGTAAATTCTATCATTATATTTATTTTCTCCCACTATGTTATACTTTACATTATAGCATAAATGTTCTATAAGAAAGGTGTTACCATGAAAAACTATATCTCTGAAACAAAATATATTCCCTTCTTAAATCAAACAATTATCTTAGAAAGAAAACCCGTCAAAAATATCAATCTTCGCTTATATCGTGATGGGCATATCCATATATCAGCTTCACCGCACGTTCCATGGGAACAAATTTATGCATTCTTAAAAAAGCACGAAGATACTATAAAGAAAAACCTAATCCGTTTAAAAAATAATAATACTATTTCTATTGCCTTACAAGACGGCTGCATTTTACTACTAAACGGAAAGCCTCATATATTACATATTAAAGAAGGGAAACGAAGAAGCACCATTTATAAATGCCAAACAACGATCCACATGGAACTTGTGAACAATACACTACAACAACGGCTTGCCCTTTATCACTTATTATTACGCCAAGAAGGTAGCACATTGTTTACGCAAAGTGCTAACCGTATGTTTCCTTTATTTTACGACTATTCCCTTCCCTTTCCTAAATTAAAACAACGAATAATGCATGCACGTTGGGGATCTTGTATGCCCACCAAAGGGCTCATCACGCTAAGCACCTATTTAGCCATTATGCCTTCCCCTTTAGTAGATCAGGTCATGGTTCATGAACTATGCCATCTTATCCATCCTAATCATTCAAAACATTTTTATAATATCATGACAACAATCATGCCCGATTGGAAAGAAAGAAAAAAACAGTTAAACAATTATCTACCTTGGTGTATATAAAAAGCATCCCTTCTTATATAAGAAAGGATGCTTTTTCCTTACCTTATGGTAAAAAAAGAATTGGATTCAATGCTTTTCCTTGTAATCGAACTTCATAATGTACATGTGGTCCCGTACTTTTTCCCGTACTTCCAGAAAGAGCAATAATATCTCCTGTAGATACATGTTGCCCTGCCACAACCAATAATAAAGAATTATGTGCATACCGTGTAGTATATCCTTCACTATGGGTAATTTCCACTAAATTCCCATATCCTCCTACCCATGTAGCTAACGCCACTATACCGGTAGCAGTTGCATGTACCGGGGTCCCGATAGGGACACCAATATCCACACCTTCATGAAAAGACGATGCCCCAGCCATAGGCCTAATTCGTGGACCGAAAAAAGACGTAATTCTTCCTCGCACTGGCCAAATAGAAGGGATCTTTACTTTCGCATCAACAACATTATTCGCACTACCTGCACCTTGATTCTGATTTATCCCCTCTTTTATAAGGATAAATTTAATAATTTGGGCATTTACATACATATCTAACTTACCGGCAGCCAACGCCAGATCATCATAAGAAGAATGCCCAATACGTACTTCTTCCGTATGACTGCCGTTATTTTTTGGGAAGCTATCCTTTTCTTGTCTATCCATTTGCAATTCTTGTGCTATCTTCCCCATAATATTTACTTTTTGTTGTAAAATTTCTATTTTTTGAGTGACTAATTCCCGCTGTCGCTGTAATAAATCAACTTCATCTTGAGCCTGCTGTAAGGCCATAAATTGATATATAATCATTCCAATGGCTACTATAATGATGACTATTATAGCAACACCTATACGCACCCATCGACGAATTTGCACTGGTGTAAAGACAACATCTTGTTTACTACCATATAACCACAAACAAGTGAATGCACGAATTGATTCTCGCCATGGGATCTTTTTTATTTTCCCATCTTGCATGCTTAACCAATCCTTTCTTGCTAATATAGAATTTTTTCTACTCTTCATGCTGTAATGCCTGTGACAAACTGTCCTTTTCTTCATCACTCATACTATATGTACAAGTGCCATTAATAATAGGTTTAGCAAAAACTCTTGATTCATTTCGGCCATATATACTAGATAAACAAAAACCATCATTTTTTTATTTAAAAGTGTAATGGCAAAACTTAACTGATTTCCCATATTGTCAAAAGCATCATATTTTTTCAAGCCGATTTTACAAAAACAATGATTTTGTATCGATAATATGGCTTGTTGTTCATCCTGAATCTTTTGTACTATATCTTTTAATCCATATAAGTGACGTACTTCTTCCTGTAATTTATATTCTATACTCTGGCCAGATGCACCTTGCATAAAAAAATCATATTTTTTATGCAAGCGATTTAACCGTATATTCAATCTAATGATATATCCCAATAAAAACAACAAAATGATTCCTATAAATATAACAATAATCCCATATATAGGAAACCACATGCCTCCCAAAATCATTTTCTTCACCTGCTCTAGTAACTCTTTTATTCATTCATTATTTACACATGAAAAGATATTGTTTCTTTTCTATCATCCCGGTTGTCAAGATCTGTCAATAGGCCTAACAATCTTTCAAATTCCGCTTCTGATGCAAAAGATATTTCAATTTTTCCCTTTTGCTTATGTTGATCTAAACGAATAGCTACGGATGTTCCTAAATGAACTTTTAGCTGATCTTGTATCTCTTTTAAAAACGTGTCCTGTGGCATTTTTTTCCGTTTATCTTTGCCTAAATTAGCTTCTTTTACCAACCGCTCTGCCTGTCGAGCAGAAAGTTCCTGTGCCACAATGAGTGCCGCCAGCTTTTCTTGCTGAGCCCGATCTGATAAAGATAGCAATGGCCGTGCTTGCCCCATCGATAACTGACCTTGATCAATCATCGCTTGAATAGACTCAGGCAATTGCAATAACCGTATCATATTCGCTATATGCGAACGACTCTTACCCACTTTAGCAGCAACTTGTTCCTGCGTCAAGGAAAATTCTTCAATAAAACGCTGATATGCCATCCCCTCTTCAACCGCCGTTAAATCTTCACGCTGTATATTTTCTATCAAGGTTACTTCCGCGGCCAATTGCTCCTCATATGTCCGTACACAGGCAGGAATCCACTCCCAACCACATAACTTAGCGGCACGCAATCTTCTTTCTCCAGCCACCAAAACAAATCCTCCGTCTGGCTGTTTTTGTACAATAATAGGTTGTACAAGTCCATACGCTTTAAGCGATTCCGACAATTTTTGTAATCCTTCTAGCGGAAACGTACGTCTAGGTTGATGCGAGCTCACCTGAATATTCGCTATTTTGATTTGTTGAATAGTATCACCTTCACGGCTATCCTCTCGTTGAGGTAAAAACACACTTAGGCCTCGCCCCAATCCATGTTTTCCACTACCTGCTGTTTTTTTAGACGACACGGTGCATCACCTCTTTGGTCAATTTTTTATACACCTCCGCGCCTTTTGAATGCCCATCATATACAGTAATTGGTACGCCATGACTAGGTGCTTCTCCCAATCTAACATTACGTGGAATAATCGTTTTAAAAACGGTTCCCTTAAAATATTTTTTAACTTCTTCTGCCACTTGAATGGATAAATTTGTCCGACCATCATACATAGTCAATATCAAACCCAATTCCTTTAACGAATGATTAAATGTCGTACGCACCATATCGATCGTTTTCATAAGTTGAGCTAATCCTTCCAAAGCATAAAATTCACACTGCACTGGTATCAACACATAATCAGCTGCCGTTAGTGCATTAATCGTCAATAAGCCTAACGACGGTGGACAATCAATAATAATATATTCAAACGCTTTTTTCATGTCTTGTAAAAGTGGTTTAATTCGTTCTCTCAACACATATTCTCGTTGTTCTACATTAACTAATTCCACCGATGCCCCAGCAACATCCAACGTAGATGGTGCCACCTGTAATTTTTTTACCACTGATGGTTGTAAAATATCCTGTAAAGGTGTACTATCAATTAAACAGTCATATATGCTGGTATTTAATATTTCTTTATCAATTCCTAAACCACTTGTAGCATTTCCCTGTGGATCCAGATCTATTAATAGGGTTCTTTTTCCATTCTCTGCTAAACACGCACTAACATTAACAGCAGTTGTTGTTTTTCCTACGCCACCTTTTTGATTGGTCACGGCAATGACATATGCCACCCTATTCACCCCATTCCTAAAATCAAATCTATAGTATAGTATAGCATAGTATAGATGTAGTAACTAGAGGAATTCCATCCTTTATCAGGCAATATTCCCCTGCCTTTATACAATAGAAAATATATTAAATATATCGAAAGGTTGTGTCTATATGACGTTATATAATGATCCATTACCAACAATACCCATGCATAAATTAAAAGAATTTCTCGCTTCACGTGGTCAAAATCAATTTCACGAAAACCAACTTCAAGAAGCTTGTGACTCAATAAAAACGTTCGCAACTCCCCAAGGAACATTTAAACAAGTTTTTTACGATGCTGATTCTCATCATTTACTCGGTGACCATTCATTTGAAATGCAAAGCAAAAAACTACTATCGTTATTAGCTCATACAACGATGTTACTAGCTGGTGTAATCACCCTCGGAAATGCCCTACAAAATATGATTGATGAACGTTTTCTGGCCAAAGATTTTCAGCAAGGAATTGCTTTAGATGCGACAGCAACCTTCGCTTTACAATTATATCTAGAACAATTTGCCAAAACCATAGACGAAATGGTACACGATAAACATTTATCCATCGCTTGGTGTTTTATCCCCGGAAATGGCGATTGGCCCATGCGCCAACAATTAGACCTAGCATTAGCAGCAGGAGGCAAAGAACTCGGTATTTCTACCACCCCTGGTGGTTTATTACTTCCTCGCAAATCACTCGCCGTTCTCTTCTGTTTACGCTCTACCGAAAATTGTTCGACTAGCAGCTGTTCTCACTGTGCCTTATCAAATACTTGTAATAACTAAAAAAGGCTATCTTATTACGATAGCCTTTTTATTTTTTATTTTTACTTATTATTAAAAAATAGATTGTAAAATAATGGTTTGATCTCGATTGGGGCCAACAGAAACAATGCCTAAAGGTACCCCTACTAATTCGCTAATACGTTCTACATATGCACGTGCTTCTTTGGGCAATTCTTCGTAATTTCGACAATGAGAAATTGGCGTTTTCCAACCCGGTAATGTTTCATAAATAGGTTGTACTTTTTCCATAACAGCCAAACTTGCCGGATACTCTTCTATTTTTTCCCCTTCATAAGTATAACCAGTGCAAATTTTAATCGTATCCAACCCATCTAAAATATCTAACCGCGTAATCGCTAAATAATCTAAGCTATTTAACATCGCCGCATACTTTACAACAGCCGTATCCAACCAACCACACCGTCGCGGGCGACCTGTAACCGTACCAAATTCATGCCCCGTATTTCGTAAATATTCACCTGCTTCATTAATCTGTTCTGCTGGAAATGGTCCTGCGCCAACACGAGTAGTATACGCTTTTACTACCCCCACAATATTCTCCATCTTCCGCGGCCCTACACCTGCACCAACACAAGCACCACCCGAAGTAGGATTAGAACTCGTAACAAAAGGATACGTACCATGATCTAAATCCAACATCGTCGCTTGGGCACCTTCAAACAAAGCTTTTTTCCCTTGCGAAATATAATAATTTACAGAATAATCCGTATCTCTTACATATGGACGAATTTTTTCTGCATATTCTAAATATTCCTGTAGCATTTCTTCATATGAAAAACCATCGCATTCATAATACATTTTAAATAAGCGATTTTTTAATGTTACATTATATTTTAATTTTTCTCGGAACACCGCTTCATCAAGCATATCGCCAACACGAATACCTATCCGATTAACTTTGTCAGCATAGCATGGTCCAATCCCATTTTTAGTCGTACCAATTTTAGCCTCGCCTTTTAATTTTTCATCTTCCTCATCAATACGAATATGATATGGGAAAATAACATGTGCACGAGTAGAAATTTCTAATGAACTGATATGCACACCTCGTGCTTTTATACTATCAATTTCTGCTAATAGTACACTTGGATTTACGACAACACCACTACCAATAATACACGTTTTATCCGAAAATAGTATTCCCGAAGGTAAGAGTCGCAATGCAAATGATTGATCGTTTACAACGACCGTATGCCCTGCATTATTTCCACCTTGCGAACGAATAACCACATCCGCTTTTTGTGCTAAATAATCAACAATTTTGCCTTTTCCTTCGTCACCCCATTGGGTGCCAATTACCATTGCTGTAGCCATAGCTTTTACATCCCTTCATACATGCCAAATTAACAAGCACTTATATTATACACGAAAACCGTCAAAATGCCTAATCTCAAGCACAAAACTTTTCCTTTATATCAAAAATCGGTTTATTTTACTTATATAGAAATAGATTTTTTCCGTGCATTAGTCTATAATAATATGATAAAATTTTATTTTTACCCTATGCAAGGAGAGATTGTTCATGTTATTTGAGAATTGTCGTATTGGCGGTATTTCAGCTTCTTCCCATTTGGTACGTTCCGCAACATTTGAAGGACTTGCCGACGCTGAGGGGCATCCAACAGAAGAAATGTTTCACACCTATCAGCGCTTAGCTAATGGTGGGGTAGGCATCATCATTACGGGAATGATTGCAGCAAGCACGCTAGAACCACATCAACACTGTCAAATTTGTATCCATGATGATGAATGTATTTCCCCTTTATCCAAACTCGTAGCACGTGTTCATATGTATCACAGCAAAATAATTGCTCAACTCGTAGAAATTGGCGGAGCTATCATGTTACCCGAAGGAAAGGGAACCATTATTAGTCCGAGTGGAATACCCGAAAAAGTAGGAAAAACAATACAAGAATCCCACGCCCTCACCCAAGCGGAAATATATCAGTTAATCAAAGATATGGGCAAAGCAGCTCTACGTGCAAAAAAAGCTGGCTTTGATGGAATTCAAATTCATGCTGCTCACGGCTACTTAATTAGTAAATTTTTAACCCCTTTCTTTAATCGTCGTCAAGATGAATACGGCGGCTCCTTAGAAAACCGTTCGCGCTTTCTATTTGAAACAATACAAACGATCCGCAACGTAGTAGGAAAAGAATTTCCCCTTTGGGTAAAAATAAATTGTGCTGATTTTATGGAAGAAGGAGGACTTACCGAAGAAGAAGGATACGAAATTATGCTTCGCTTAGCCGATGTTGGGGTAAACGCCATTGAAGTGAGTGGCGGCAATATGTCTTCCCTCCCACGCAAAGGTCCCATCCGGGCTATCCGCCGCACAAAAGAACCTATGTACTTTAAACAATACGCACAAGCAATTGCCTCCGCTTTAAAAGATAAACCCATCGATATAGGTGTTGTCGGTGGCTATCGCAATATAGAGCAAATTCAAACCACTTTGCAACAAACTGATATTACCTTTATTTCTATGTCACGCCCCTTTTTAAGGCAGCCTGACTTACCCAATCTTTGGCGTAATGGTAACACAGAACCAGCGACTTGTATCTCTTGTTCTCGTTGTTACGGCACCAATGCCATTGCTTGCGTATTTAATAACTCCGACAAGAAATAATGTTAATTATCATTTTTCTTTTTATTCTTATCCTATAATAAAGGAGTACCTAACATGAGTATCCTGAGTTTTATTTTAATCATTAGTTTATGCCTGCTTATACTCTTGTTATATATCCCTTGTTCTTATTCATTATCTATTCATCTAGGCACGCCTTACTCATTTACGGTAAACATTACCTGGAGCGTTTCTCCGCTGATATATCACCGTACCTTACACTATACAATGATGTACGACAACACAAAAAAGGATTCCTCTCCACCACCATCTACCGCAACAATCAATGAAGATACTTTAGCGGATATATCCATTTCTGATACCTCCCAAAAAGCAACTATGCCCTCTTCATCAGACGACTATTTTCTACCTATTATGATACATTTAATGAATCTAGATATATTAGATAAATGTATCAGCTATATATTTACATTACTATATATTTCTCGTATTAGACAGTGTATCATAACAGGTATAATAGGACTAGGTGATCCTTATAAAACAGGAATATTAGCGGGAATTATTTATACTTACGGTAAAGAACATGTAAAAAAACTTGCCTTTGATTTTTTATCCCCCTGCTGTGATTGTACAATTACCGCACAAGGATATATATACCCGGCTCATTTTATTTGGCACACAAGCCAATTATTACTATATACCCCTATTCGCAAACAGCTATATAAACTTATACAGAATAAGAAAGGATGAACCTCATGGAAAAAACTGAATTAACACTAGATACGCTTTTTGAAAAATTTCAAGAAATGATTCGTGTAGAAACGGTGGTAGGAGAAGCTGTACATATTGGAGACGCTATTTTAGTTCCTTTTGTAGACATATCTTTTGGTTTCGGAGCGAATAATTTGACTGGAAAAAAAGAAACAGGACGCTCCAATTCTGGTGGTGGCGGTGGTGCAAAAATGGAACCTGCCGCAATATTAGTAATAAAGGGTGACCGCGTAGAAATGTTTTCTATCAAAAAAGACGGTCATCAAACCTCCGCTTTTGAGAAATTAATCGCCATGGCTCCTGAAATTATTGAGAAATTAAAAAAAGATAAATACATATACATTAATGACGATGATATCGATCAAGAAGGAAAAGATGACTCCAAATAACCTATTTTGTAAATAATTACCACTATGGTTGTTTTTTTATAAATCATTTGCTATAATACATACAAGTATGTTAATACTCGCAAATATGCGATTAGGAGGATGTATCATGAATGTAAAAAAACAATTGGTTTCATTAGCTGTATTAGGTACTATTACAGTAAGTGCAGCAACTTCTGCATTTGCTGCTGGAATTGGTAGTGTAGATTTTGATACCTTAGTAACTTCCCATAAAAATTACCAAAAAGCAGTAGTACAAATGCAAAGTGCTGTAAAACAAGCCAATACAGAATTCACTAATCAATCAGCTACATTAAAAACAGATGATCAACGTCGTGCATTAGCACAACAATTAAATCAACGTTTAAATGCTTTACAAAATCAAATTTTTGGACCAATTCAACAAGATATTGCTAATAAAGTAAACATAGTTCGCAAAGAAAAAGGCTTAGATGCTATTGTCTTCAAAGGTTCTGTTATTGCTGCAGATGCAGCACCTGTAGATGAAACACAAGCCGTATTAGAAAAATTAAAATAAAAAAAACGATAACACTTGTTGTTATCGTTTTTTTTGCCCATTGACGCATACATTATAGGGGTATATCATACAATATATACCCCTGTAATGTATGCGTCATAAATATAACAAGGAGAACTATAATGACAAATTCAAATCTACTACTAACAGAAAAAGAACAAAAGATAATTTCACGTTTAAATAGAATTGAAGGACAAGTAAGAGGTGTAAAAAACATGATAGAAAACAAACGCTCTTGTCATGATACACTTACACAAATAAAAGCTATCCAAGCAGCCTTACATTCATGTACCACCGAATTATTATTCTATCATACGTCAACACTACTACCAGATATACAAACAGGTTCTATCGAAGCCTTAGAACGACTACTTATATTAATACAGAAAAATATAAAATAAGAAAAGGAGAACGTCCTTATGAAAAACGAAAAATATAACATTACCGGCATGAGTTGTTCTGCCTGTTCTGCCCGTATTGAAAAAACACTACAAAAACTTCCGGGCATAAGCACCATTACCGTCAATTTACTTACCAATTCCATGCAAGTAAGTTATGATGAAACCATCCTATCGTCCACTGAGATTATCCAAGCAGTAATAAAAGTTGGTTATGGTGCCTCCCTACCTAATACTACAAAAACGGAAAAAAACACATTAGATACATCCGCTGAAACAACTACAATGAAACACAATCTTATAGGCTCCGTCCTCTTTTTACTCCCTTTGATGTATATTGCCATGCATACTATGTGGTATCATCTCTTTGGTATACCTGTACCATCTATCATAGAACAACTTTTTGATGGCTCCCAAAATGCCTTAACCTATGCTTATACCCAATTTTTATTGCTAATTCCAATTATGTTATATAATAAAAATTATTATCGAAACGGTTTAAGAAACTTATGGCACGCCTCCCCCAATATGGATAGTCTCGTTGCCCTCGGTTCATTAGCATCAACCATATTTGGTATATTCGCTATTTATCGTATTGGTATAGGCTTAGGAACAGGCAATCTACCATTAGTGCAAACATACAGTACAAATTTATACTTTGAATCGGCCGGGATGATTGTTACCTTAGTATCTATCGGAAAATATTTAGAAACGTTAGCAAAAAATAAAACTGGCACGGCTATAAAAAGATTAATGGATTTATCGCCACAACAAGCTACTATATTACGGCAAAACAAAGCAATAACTATCGCAATCGACAAATTGCAGGTAGGCGATCTCTTGCAAATAAAACCAGGTGAACGAATTCCCGCAGATGGAATTATTCAACAAGGAATCACAACAATAGACGAATCAGCACTAACAGGAGAAAGTATGCCTGTCGAAAAGCAAGTAGGAGATACGGTCACATCAGCTACGTTAAACAAAACCGGCACTATCCATGTAACAGCTCAACGAGTCGGTACTGATACCACATTACAACAAATTATTCAATTAATGGATGCAGCAACTACCAGTAAAGCGCCTATTGCCAAAATAGCCGATACCATCGCCTTTTATTTTGTTCCTATCGTCATCGGTATCGCCCTTATAGCTACCGCTGCTTGGTATTTTATAATGGATGCGACCATAGAATTTTCTTTTTCAATAGGCATTTCCATTCTTGTCATTTCTTGCCCTTGTGCCTTAGGCTTAGCCACACCTGTTGCGATTATGGTAGGTATGGGCAAAGGAGCAGAGTCGGGAATACTAATAAAATCAGGGGAAGCTTTAGAAATTGCCCATCACGTTGATACTATCGTATTAGATAAAACAGGAACTATCACAACCGGTACTCCAACTATAACAGATATTCTCCCTTACTCACTAGACCAAAACCGACTATTATCCTTGGCCGTAGGAATGGAAATAGGCAGTGAACATCCTTTAGGCGAAGCCATCAGATCTTATGGCAAACACCATAAGATCACACCTACAACTGTAGATACGATGAAAGCGATTTTTGGTAAGGGAATAGAAGCCACCATTCAAGACAGAATATATTACGCTGGCAATACAACATTACTACAAGAAAAACACCTTGATTTAACATCTATATTACCAAAAATACATCAATTATCGGACGAAGGAAAAACGCCTTTGATCTTTGCCTCAGCCACACAAATACTCGGTATCATTGCAGTTGCTGATCCCCCTAAGCAAACTAGTGAATCGGCTATCAATGCATTAAAAAAGCTTGGATTATCAATAATTATGCTTACAGGTGATAATCAACGAACAGCAAATGCACTAAAAAAACAATTAAAAATTCCCCGTGTCATAGCCGAAGTACTCCCGCAAGATAAAGAAACGCACATTGCTAACTTACAATCGGAAGGACATGTAGTAGCAATGATAGGAGATGGAATTAATGACGCCCCAGCACTAGCTAGAGCCGATCTCGGAATAGCCCTTAGTGCCGGCACAGATATTGCCATGGACAGTGCCGATGCCATCTTGATAAAAAATGACTTAAATGATGCCGTCAACGTTATTCGTTTAAGCAAATGCGTTTTACGCAATATAAAGGAAAATTTATTTTGGGCATTTATTTATAACATCATTGGGATTCCTTTAGCTGCTGGCCTATTATATCCATTATGTGGAATAAAATTAAATCCAATGATTGCCGCTGCTGCTATGAGTTGCAGTAGTATTTGTGTCGTATTGAATGCCTTGCGCCTTCGCCATTTTAATACAGAGCATAAATTATAAACTCCTTATCTAGTGTCATCTTCTTGATTCATCTATCACGATGCCACCTTGTTTCACGTGAAACAAGGTGGTATTTTATATAGCCTTCCTCAAAAAAAGAAGACTAATGTTTCACGTGAAACATTAGTCTTCTTAACATATATTCTTTAATTATTCTATATGCCCATGGGACTCTACATAACTATCCTCCCGAATAGTATTATCCTTATTTAATAACAACACTGTTGGTTTATGCTGTTTCGCTTCGGTTTCATCCATCCATGCATACCCCATAATGATAACAACATCATTTACTTGAACACAACGTGCCGCCGCACCATTTAAACAAATAACTCCAGAATTTCGTTTTCCTGGAATAACATACGTTTCTAACCGAGCACCATTATTATTATTAGTAATCTGTACCCGTTCATTAGGCAAAATATGTGCTGCTTCCATTAAGGCTTCATCGATAGTAATACTTCCCACATATTGTAAATTAGCTTCTGTAACCGTAGCACAATGAATTTTCGACTTTAACATATGCAAATACATCTTTTATTCCCCCAATATAATATTATCGATCAATCTAGTTTTACCAATATACACAGCAATAGCAATAATAATTTTTCCCGTATAAGAAGAAAATTCTTCCAACTCAGGAAACGTATATACTTGAACATAATCAACAACAGCCATTTTTTCTTGTGCCAATGTTTCTGTTACTACTTTTATCAAACATTCTCTATTCCGTTCCCCAGCTAAATATGCTGTTTTAGCTTTTTGTAAACTTTGAGAAAGAATCAGTGCTTGCTTTTTTTCTATACTCGATAAATAGGTATTGCGAGAACTATAAGCTAAACCACTAGGTTCACGTACAATAGGTACCATATGAATCTGAATTGGCAAATTTAAATCAGCCACAACACGCGATAATACAACCACTTGTTGTGCATCTTTTTGTCCAAAAAAAGCATGTTCAGCTGCGGTAATATTCATCAGCTTTGTCACCACAGTTGCAACCCCACGAAAATGGCCGGGTCTCTTTGCACCGCACAATTTATTTGTGAACTCGTTTTCTACTTCAATATATGTATGGTATCCTTTAGGATACATTTCCTTGACCGATGGACAAAACAAAGCGTCCACTCCAACTTGTTCCAAGGCTGATGCGTCACGCTCAATTTGACGCGGATAAGCATCATAATCTTCATTAGGCCCAAATTGTATAGGATTAACAAATACTGATGCAATAACCACATCACAATTTTTTTTCGCTTCTTTCATTAAAGTCAAATGTCCCTCATGTAAACATCCCATCGTTGGAACTAAGCCAATCGACTTTCCTAATGCCCGTTGTTTTCTACTATATTCGTGCATCTCTTGAACCGTACTAAATAATTGCATAATACACCCCTTTATGATATTTTGGCAAAAGAAAAACCTTTTTAGCCCAAGCCAAAAAGGTCAACGACACCAGGTTCCTCAAATAAGACTCCCCTACCGTGGATAACTTCCTGTCTCAGTCCTTATGATCCAAGCAGTAAAACATATCTATATAAAATTCATTGCCGTATCATAGCATATCTTTTTTAAAGTATAACTCACTTATGTGATGCTATCTTTTGCCTTATTTGTATAATAGCATATTTACTACCACCATATCAATAGTGATTTACTTCACGTAGCATCTCTTTTGCTCTCATCGCTAATACTAAAAATATACTATCACTGTCTAAGTACTGCGGTCATAAGATTACTTGCCGTCAAAAAAAGAGGTCATCCCCATTTTCTTGATGACCTCTTTGGGTTCTATGCCTCCATGTTATGTTTCCCTATTATTGGTACAATTGACGTAATTCTTTTAACTTATTCTGAACCTGACTAGCTGCCTCATTAATAGGTACAACATATTTTTCACCAGTTCGCCGAATTTTAATTTCTATATTTCCCTGTTGTACCGCATCTTTACCTACTATTACTTGTATAGGATAACCTATAAGATCGGCATCCTTAAACTTAACACCAGCTCTTTCATTGCGATCATCTAACACAAATTCATCGTTATCTACCATTAATTGTACATAAAGATTTTGAGCAATCGTTACCATCGATTCATCTTTCATATTTAAAGGTAATATTACTCCTTCATAAGGTGCAATAGCAACTGGCCAAATAATTCCATTTTCATCATGATACTGTTCAATAGATGCTGCCAATGTACGCGTTACCCCAATGCCATAACACCCCATCACAAATGGTTTGGCCTTGCCGGTTTTATCTAAAAAAGTAGCTTGTAACGCTTCGGAATATTTTGTTCCTAACTGAAATACTTGTCCTACTTCAATGCCATGAGCCCGTTGAATGGGTGCATTACAAAGCGGACATTGATCCTGTTCCGTCATAAAACGAATCGTTTCAACGCGAACGTCCGTAAAATCTCGTTGCGGAGTGACATAACGATAGTGATAGCCTTCTTCATTTG
This sequence comes from Megasphaera sp. UPII 135-E, assembly GCF_000221545.1. Classification (NCBI taxonomy): domain Bacteria; kingdom Bacillati; phylum Bacillota; class Negativicutes; order Veillonellales; family Veillonellaceae; genus Megasphaera; species Megasphaera sp. UPII 135-E. Next base: position 54,200 of record NZ_AFUG01000043.1, on the reverse strand, counting down.
CTCCAGCCACCCCATTATATATTTGCATTACGGTAGGATCTACCAATATGACAAAAGACTCATCTGTTTTATTAGCTCCAATAGGACTCATATATCCTGGTACTAATCCATGTTGCTTAAGTAATTCGGCACTTGCTGTCGTAACATCATTGCCCCCCACAATACGCTGTACCGCCACATCATTTACATCATGATCACCCCGGACCATACACAAAGCCAATACTCCGTCTATATCAAAGGCGACAGCTTTAATTGTTTTTTCAATAGGAACAGCTGCAACCTTAACTAACTCTTCAATCGTTGAGCAATGCGGCGTCGCAAATTTACTAAGTTCTACCATTGGTTCTACGTCCATAGTTAAAGTCTTTGGTTCAGCCTGTTCAATATCGGCAGCATACTCACAGTGCGTACAAGACACCACTTCTGCTTCCCCTGATTGAGCTAATGCCATAAATTCATGGCTATATTTTCCGCCGATTTGTCCAGAATCAGCCAAAACAATACTATATTGCAATCCGCAACGAGTAAAAATACGGCTATACGCATTATACATATCTTGATAAGTAAGTGCTAATCCTTCTTCATCCATATCAAAAGAATAAGCATCCTTCATCACAAATTCACGACTTCTCATCAAGCCAAACCGCGGCCGAATTTCATCCCGATATTTATTTTGAATTTGATATAAGTTAATAGGCAATTGTTTATATGACCGTAATTCATTACGTACCAATGTCGTAATCAATTCTTCATGTGTCGGTGCTAAACAATGTTCTTTTCCGTGGCGATCCACTAATTTAAACATTTCTTTACCATATACATCCCAGCGACCAGATTCTTGCCAAATTTCTGCGGGTTGGACAATCGGCATCATAATTTCCTGCGCTCCCGTTTTATTCATTTCCTCACGTATAATTTGTTCTATTTTTAAAATAGAACGCCGTGCAAGAGGTAAAAAAGAATAAAAACCCGATGCATTTTTACGAATCATACCAGCCTTTAACATATATTTATGACTAACTATATCCGCTTCTACCGGATCATTTCGTAATGTAGGACAATATAATTTTGATGCTAACATACAAAAACCTCCTTGAATATCGGGATTACCAATAATAAACACATAGAAAACTGCGGTCTTGTCCACCAACACCGCAGTTAATATAATCTCTTGTCATTTTATAACGACAACCTATAATACGTCAATTACTACCCAAGAAAATATTTTAACTATGGTTTTATATCTCTCCCCCATGTTTTACCGCTTCTACCGTATGCTCTACAAACAATTTACGAATCGCTGCATTTTCTCCTAAGCCATGCATATATGTATGAACCGTAAATCCTGCTGCTTTTAATAAGTGTAAATGCGACCCTTCATTCTCACTAGCCATATCATTATGTGCATGATCGCCCGCCACCAACATCATCGGTATTAAAACTATATCGGTAATTTTCAGTTTTACTAATTTCGGGATAATATCTTGCAACTCCGGCCATCCTTCTATGGAATAAATAAATACAGGTCGAGTTGTTAATTCATCTAATTTCGCCTGTATCACCGCATAATAGGCATTAGCAGGGTGATTCGTACCATGTGCCATAAGTAAAATGGCTGTTTTATCCGAATACGATAAAAATTGACTTTCCAATGCTTCAATAAATAATTTTACGTCATCACGACATGCTGACTGTCCCATCCAATATAACAGCGGAGTACTTAAAGTAATCTGTGTAAACGCCTGCTTATATGCTTCTAATAAAGCCATTTTATAAGTATATTCAATACCTGGAATAATATCTAACGACACCATCACCACTCGCGTATAACCTTCCGCTTGTAACTGGTCTAACGCTTCTTCAGGAGAAAGAATATCAATTCCTTTTTGTCTTAACCGCTTAACAATAATTCGTGAAGAAAACGCAAGTACCACTTTTGTATCAGCATATCGATGCTGAATATCTTGCACAATAGAATCAATCGTTACTTTTTTAGTATGTTCATAGGTCGTTCCAAAACTTAACACCAATATAGCATCCTTAGTTGGGTAAATTGCTTTGCCATATGTTTTTACTCCTAATCGAGTTTCTTTTATGATATTCATACTACTCCTTCTGCGAAAATAAATCGTATATAACTATACATGTATCCCTACCTTACAATGGATTCTTTGCTGCTACCTTAGGCTTACGAGGATATTTTTTTGGTGCTGATGCTATTTTGCGAATATAAATAATAGCACGCTTATCAGCAAACTGTCCCAATTGCACAGGGCGCACTTCCTCAATCATTCCACCTAAAATCTCAATCGCCTTTTGTGCTTCTTTGATTTCTACTTCATATTGAGCACCTTTAAGTGCTATCATATAGCCACCCTTTTTTACATAAGGTAAACACCATTCTGCCAATATAGGCAACCGTGCCACAGCCCGACTGGTAACTATATCAAACGCTTCACGATACCCTTCCTGATGGGCCATATCTTCTGCTCGTCCATGCAAATACGTTAATTGCTGTTCACTCAACCGCTGAATGACCGATTCGATAAAATACAGCCTTTTTTGCAAAGAATCAAAAAAAGTAATCTCCAAATCAGGATTATATATAAACAAAGGCACCCCAGGAAACCCCGCGCCACTACCAAGATCTAACACTTTTTTGTGACCTAAAAAATACCGTTCATCATAACAAGATAAACTATCTGCAATATGCTTCCATGCCACATCCGTAGACGATGTCAAAGCAGTTAAATTCATCACTTTATTCGTTTCTACCAACGCCTCAAAAAACAATGTATATTGTGTGATTTGTTTCTCCGTAAGTGAAATGCCTATAGCTTGCATCGCTTTCTTAAGCTCATTTTGAAACATATTCTTTTCTCTCCCGTTGATGTTGTTCCAAATAAATTAATAAAGCCGTAATATCTGCCGGCGATACTCCAGAAATTCGTGCAGCCTGTCCTAATGAACGAGGACGAATTTGAGCTAACTTTTGTCTACCTTCAACCGATACCGTATCAATGCTTTCATACTTCACATCCGTTGGCATTAATTTTTGTTCTAATTTATTTAATTTTTTAACCTGTTCTTGCTGTCGTTCTATATATCCCTCATACTTCACCATGATTTCAATTTCTTCCATTACTTCCACAGATACAGTAGGTAAAGAAAAAATAGATTGCAACGACGCATACGTAACATCTGTGCGGCGCAATAAATCATAAGCCGTTGTTCCCGTTTTAATTGGAGCGGTACCTATTTGAACTAATTTAGCTTGACTATCTGCAGTCGGTGTAATAACCGTTTCTTTTAACACGTTAATCCCCATTTCTAAAGCCTGCTTTTTCTTTTTAAATAAGGTATAACGTTCTTCCGTAACTAATCCTAAATCATATCCTTTTTGCGTTAACCGTAAATCCGCATTGTCTTGTCGTAATAACAGACGATATTCTGCCCGACTCGTCATCATTCGATAGGGTTCTTGCGTCCCCTTAGTAACCAAATCATCAATTAAAACCCCAATATACGCTTCTGCACGTGTTAAAACAAATGGTTCCCTTCCTTGTACATATAAAGCCGCATTAATTCCTGCCATCAATCCCTGTGCCGCCGCTTCTTCATATCCACTCGTACCATTTGCTTGGCCCGCTGAATACAATCCTTTTTTTCCTAAAACGGCTAACGTTGAATCTAATTGCAACGGATCCAAACAATCATATTCAATTGCATAAGCAGGCCGCATGATTTTAACGTCTTCTAATCCTGGAATTGTCTTTAAAAAAGCATATTGTACATCTACAGGCAAACTAGTACTCATGCCTTGAATATACATTTCGTTTGTTAAAGCTCCTTCAGGCTCAATAAACAATTGATGCCTTTTTTTATCAGCAAATCGCTGTATTTTAGATTCAATCGACGGACAATATCTCGGTCCAATTCCCGTTACAGCACCATTGCAAGTCGGTGCCCGATGCAAATTTTCACGTATAATCCGATGTGTTTCTTCATTTGTAAAAGTAAGCCAACAGTGATCCGAATTTCGATTTTTCCGCATAGATAAAAACGAAAAAGCATGTCCATCGAGATCCCCTTCTTGTATATCCATTTCTTTCGTCCGCAATGTTCTTCTATCTACACGTGCAGGAGTTCCCGTTTTAAATCGCATTAATCGAATCCCCATTTTACGTAAAGAAGTAGACAATTGGTCGGCCGATCGTTGCCCCATAGGACCACTAGCATATGAACAATCCCCAATTAAAATTTTTCCTTTTAAATAGGTCCCCGTTGCTAAAATAACACAACAAGCTTTATATATTTCCCCTAATTCGGTAACCACGCCAGTAATACGATTATTTTCATATAATAGCTCCGTTATCATAAGCTGTTTTACATCTAAATGATCTTGATCTTCTAATCTTTTGGTCATCATCATTTGATATAACTTTTTATCTGATTGTGCACGTAACGAATATACAGCTGGTCCTTTACCTGTATTCAACATACGCATTTGTATACAAGTTTTATCCGTATTAATTGCCATTTCTCCACCAAGTGCATCAATTTCACGCACTAAATGACTTTTTCCTGGCCCCCCAACAGCAGGATTACAAGGCATTAACGCAATATTATCCAAATTTAACGTGGCAATTAATGTTCGTGCTCCTAACCGAGCAGACGCTAATGCCGCTTCACACCCCGCATGCCCTGCACCTATAACAATTACATCATATGAATCGACTACAAACATAGTTTGTAAGCCTCCTTTATTTTCCTAAACAAAATCTACTAAATATTTCAGTTATAATATCTTCTCCTACAGTTTGACCTGTAATAGCTCCTAGGGCCTCCCAAGCAGCTCGAATATCAATAATAGCTAGATCAAGCGGTAAGCCTGCATGAACCGTTTCTAACGCTCTGTCTATAGATAATTTGGCTTGCCTTGTTAAATCAATATGACGTGTATTCGCCAATAAAACACTACGCTCTCCTTGTAACCCCGCATCCATAATCATGTCAAGAATTGCCTGTTTTAATTCGCTTATACCTGTTCCCTGACCCGCAGAAATAGAAATAATAGGTAATCCATATACAGCTATATCATCTGCTTCAATCACGGGTGCTAAATCAGTTTTATTTAGTATAACAACGCAAGGCTTTTGTTGTTGCTGCATTAATAAATCTCTTTCCTCATGACTCAAAGAACGCGAACTATCTAACACAATTAAAATAATATCCGCTTTATCCATATAAGCTTGTGCTTTTAAAACACCGATTTGTTCTACTTTATCCTCCGTTTGTCTAATACCCGCTGTATCTACCAAACAAACAGGAATCCCTTGAATAGTAATCCATTCTTCAATAACATCTCGTGTCGTGCCTGGTACATCCGTAACAATAGCTCGCTCTTCCTCTAATAAACAGTTAAGCAAACTTGATTTTCCTACATTCGGAACACCATTAATAGCTACTAAAATACCATCACGAATACATTTCCCCGTTTGCGATTTTTTCAACATTTCCGCTAATAGTACTTGTATATTCTGCAATGCAGCAGAAATATCTTTTACTTCTATCTCTTCTAAATCTTCTTCAGGATAATCTACCATGACTTCAAGCCGTGTAATAAAATCCGTTAATGCTACTCTTACCTCTTGGATAGTTTTTGATAATCGCCCTTCTAATTGTTCTTCTGCACACGTTAAGCCACGTGAACTTTTAGCTTGAATAATATCCATAACCGCTTCTGCTTGAACTAAATCTATACGTCCATGCAAAAATGCCCGTTGCGTAAATTCACCCGGCCGTGCTAACCGAGCCCCATTTGCTAAAACAAGATTCAGTATATGTTGTAACACATAACGATTTCCATGGCATTGTATTTCCACCACATCTTCTGCCGTATACGAATGAGGCCCTTGCATTAGTAATAATAACACTTCATCGATTATCGTACCATCTGTATGTACAATATGTCCGTATTGAATACTACGATCTTGCCGCATTTTTAATGGGGTGGCTACATTACTTTGAAAAATAGCATCCCCAACAGAAAAAGCCTCAGGACCACTAATCCGAATAACCCCCACGCCGCTTTCTCCTAAAGGTGTAACAATGGCCGCTATTGTTTCATTAATTTCTATCATGCATGAACTCCTTTCAAAAAAACCGGTGCATAGCACCGGTTTTTTTTATAACTCATAATGAATGACCACATGACGATACGGCTCTTGCCCTTCACTATCCGTACGTACATTCATTTCATGTTGTAATGCTAAATGAATAATTTTTCGTTCATACCCGTTCATTGGCTCTAAAACAATTTTTTCTTTTTCTAAGCGCACTTTTTTTTGCTAATCGAAGTGCCAATTTTCGCAATGTATCTTCTCTTTTGCTACGATAATTTTCTATATCTAACATAATAAAATGGCGTTCCGTTTGTCCCTGATTCGTCGTCAAATTAGTTAAATACTGCAATGCATCTAACGTTTGTCCGTGTTTTCCTATTAAAAATCCTAAATTTTGACCATGCAAAGATAAAATAATTTTATCCGATTTAATCATTTTTTCTATCATGACCGATACCCCCATATTTTTTAAAATGGAGTATACAAATTGTTTCGCTTTAGTTGCTGCTTCTTCTTGTGTAAAAAGATGTTCCTTAACAGATTTTTCCTCTAATGGTTCCTCTGCTATCGTAGAAACTTCTCCCTTTTCATCACAAACAGTTGATTGTACGTTAACACTCGCTTTTTCCGTTAATCGTACCCGTGCTAATTTACTACCAAAACCTAAAAAACCGCTTTTAGGCTCTTCTAAAATTTCTATATCAACTTCATCTTGAATTAATCCCAAATGAACTAACCCTGAACGAATTGCATCGTCAATCGTTTTTCCCGTTCCTTCCACGCTTCTCATGTTTATTCTCCTTTACTCGTATTGCGAAACATGATCATTTGTTGAGCCCACTGAAAAACATTCGATAATACCCAATAAATAACTAAGCCACTAGGAAAACGCCAACTAATCCAACCAATAAATAAAGGCATCACAATTTGCATAATCTTTTGCTGTGATCCTTGTCCTTCACCTTCATTAGCCTGTACCCCAGTCATTTGTTTTTGAATTAAAAAAGTAGATACTGCTGATAATACAGGTAATACATGGGTCGGATCTGGTGCACCTAAACTAGATAACCACAAAAAGCTTTCAAAAGCTGGGTCATACGGATATGTACGCAATGCATAAAAAATAGAAATTAAAAAAGGCATTTGAATAATAATAGGTAAACAGCCTGAAAGAGGATTAACACCCGTTTCTTTATATAACTTTCTCATTTCTTCTTGTAATTTTTTCTGATTACCCTTATATTTCTTTTGTAACTCCTTAATTTTAGGTTGAATAACTTGCATTCCTTGCATAGATTTTATTTGCTTAGCCGTTAACGGAGATAAAATTAACTTAATAATTACCGTTAACATAATAATAGCAATACCGTAACTTGGATAACCTGCATGTTGTGTTACCGTATAACAGTAGGTTAAAAACGTTGTCATAATATATGTCAATGGGCTTATAAGATGTTCAAACAATTCTGTCAACTCCTGTCAGTTATAATCGTCCTATCAATGTATGACAATATGTTATGGTACTGGATCATACCCTCCTTTATGAAAGGGATGACACTTCAAAATTCGACGAATGGATAAATACAACCCTTTTCCCAAACCATATTTTTGTATTGCTTCTATAGCATATGCTGAACAAGTGGGCATGAATCGACAACACGGTCTATGTAAAGGAGATATCCATTGTTGATAAAAACGAATTAAAAAAATTGCTGTTTTTTTCATAATTTTTTATTATCTATCACGTTAGCTATATATAATAATTTTATAATATATTGTTCTGCTTGTATATAATTAGCATGTTTCAAGGCACTACGACCTATTAATATGAGATCAAATCCAGAAGGCAATTCATACTGATGTAAGCGATATACTTCTTTCATTAATCGGCGGCAACGATTTCTTTCTACAGCACACCCGATTTTTTTCCCTGTTACAAAGCCTATTCGTGTCGGTTGTTTAGAAGAACGTCGTAAAACATATAACACCACCAACCGACTTACATATGATTTCCCTCGACGATATACAAATTGATACTCTTTATTTTTACGTAACCTTTTTGCTTTTATTAATTCATACATATATCAAATCCCAAAAATATCAGAAGAACAGAAAAATCCACACTGGACCTTTCTGTTCCTTCCTAAAAATAATTAAGCAGAGAGTTTTTTACGTCCTTTTAAACGGCGTCTTTTTAATACCATGCGTCCGCCTTTCGTTTTCATACGTTCACGAAAACCATGCGTTTTCTTTCTCCACAATGTATTTGGCTGATATGTTTGTTTCACAAGAGACACCTCCTTTATTACATATATAGGCAATATGAATTTACACCATAACAGCATAATTATATTGAAAAAATATACTACTGTCAATTATTTTATATTCTCTTATAAAAAAAAGAACAATTTATTTTTAAATGTAGTTGCTTAAAATAATAATTTTATTGTAAAATGTGGATAGATGAACAACTTATCAACAACTTATTCACATTTTGTGGATAAGTTGTTTTATCGAAACACGATGTATATAACCTGACTTATTACTTTTTTTTCGCATCTATACACAATACTTATAAATAATTTATCCACTATCGATTTTTTTATCTCTAATCACACACATTTTATCCACACGTTATCCGCTTTTATTATTTAACCTCAAAATAATAACTATAGCGTATAATATTAAGCCGCACGACATTTTTATATATTAAATTATGCACAATATATCCACTTTTTTTATTACACATAGATAGGATGAATAGACATGACTGAATTAGATGTAACGACTTTATGGATTGGAATGTTAAATAAATTAAAAGAAACAATTCCACCTAATTTATACACAATATGGATTGAATCTTCTATTATTCCTTATTCATATGAAAACAATATACTTATCTTAGATACTTCACAAAAATTTTTGTGTTCCTATCTTTCTAATAATTATTTAGACGACTTAAAAAAAGCAGCATTTTCCGTCACAGGTGTACCTACAACGGTAAAATTAATTTGTAGTGCAAAAGAATCTCCAGATACAACTACTCCCTCTAAAACAGTAGACAAATCTGACCTTCAACCTATACCAAAACAGGTAAAAGAAACCCATACTGATTTTGAATTAGTACCTGTAAATATGACCCTCTCGACATCGGAGAAAAAAAAGGAAACGCCATCATTATCAATAAAAGAAGCAAAAAATATATCGATTCCATCAACAGAAAATCAATTAGATACAACCTATACCTTTGATTCTTTCATTGTCGGTAATAGTAATCGTATTGCTTTTGCCAAAGCATTAGCAGTTGCTGAAGCACCTGGACGAAAAGAATTTAATCCTTTATATATTTACGGTGCTAGCGGTTTAGGCAAAACCCATTTAATGCATGCCATTGGTCATAGTATTTTAAAAAAATTTCCACATATGCGTTTACGTAGCATTACTAGTGAAGACTTTGTAAACGAATTTATTAAATGTATTCAAGATAAAAATACAGAAAGCTTTCGACAACAATATAGAAATATTGATGTCTTATTAGTAGATGATATTCAGTTTTTAGGTCGAGGTGATAAAGATAGCTCAAAAGAAGAATTTTTTCATACCTTTAATAAATTACAGCAAGATAAAAAACAAATTGTCTTAACCAGTGATCGGCCTCCTTTAGATATAGAACGAATGGAAGAACGATTAAGAAGTCGTTTCCAAAGCGGATCCGTCGCATGGATTGATCCCCCTGATTTAGAAACACGTACAGCTATTTTAAAAACATGGGCAGATAAATATAATCTTTCCATTGATAATGACGCAATCAATTATATTGCTTCTAATGTAAGTGAAAATATTCGTGAATTAAGTGGTGCTTTTAATAATATTCGTGATTTAGCATCTACTGAACATACATCAATTACCTTATCGTTAACGCAACGAGCATTACGATATTTGATTCAAAATAAAACAACTAAAAAATATATTTCCATAGAAGAAATCATTAATGTAGTATGTAAATTTTATAATATTAATTATAAAGATATTATGGGCAAAAAAAAGACGAAAGATATTGCTTTACCACGACAAATAGCAATGTATTTATGCCGCGAATTAACAGAAAATACATATCCATATATCGGTACATGTTTTGGTGGGCGCGATCATACAACCGTTATGCATGCATGTACAAAAATTAATACTAAATATATAGCAGACGAACGATTTAAAAATAGCATTGATAAATTAATTAATACAATCAAACAAGTGGATAACTAGGTATATATTTTTGTGGATGGTTTGTGATATTTTAATATATTCCGAAAAACAGTGGAAATGTGGATAATTAAATTTAAATTATCCACCGATTATACACATATGTGGATAGTGTAAAATAGCTTTATCTATACACATATCCACAATTTCACAATACCTATTATTAAGAATACGATCTTATAATAAATTAATTAAAAAAATATTCATCATAAAAAAGGGGATAATCTTATGAAATTACATTTAAAAAAAAATGATCTAAACAAAGGATTACAAGTTGTATCCAAAATTGCTCAAAATAAAAATAATAATATGAACACAGAATATGGTATATTCATTAAAGCTGTTAATAATCAAATTGAAATACAAGCAAATGATTATGCTATGGGTATAAAAACAATTATTCCTGGTATTATCGAAGAAGAAGGAGAAACATTTGTTGCTAATCCATATTTAATTGAATTAATTCGTAAAATATCAAATGATGATATTACTTTTATAAAAAAAGATACCGATTCAAAATTAATAATTACTGGTGGTAATTTAAAATTTGAATGTGCAACTATGAATGCAAGTGATTTTAATGCTGTTGAAATCGTAGATTTAGGCTATACTCAATTGGAAACAAATAGTTTAATTTTAAAAGATTTGATTGATAGTACTACTTTTTCTTGTGCTACTGATATGTCTAAAGCTATTTTTATGGGAGCTTATTTAGATATACATGATACGAATATTTCTATGGTAGCAACAGATACACACCGATTAGCCATAAAAAAAGCATTACTTGAAACACCAATTGAAACACCATTACAAGTAGTTATTCCGAGTAAATTATTAGCAGAAATTTCAAGACAATTACCCGTTGATATACCTGAAATTGTAACTATTACAGCTATTCGTAATTATGTAGCTGTTCGTTTTGGTAATGTATATATTAAAACACAGTTAATTGAAGGAAATTTTCCTAATTATGAACGCGTTATTCCTACAGATTTTCAAAGTGAAATTATCGTAGATAGAGATATCTTTGCAGGTGCAGTCGAACGTACTTCAGTTGTAGCCAAAGATGCACAATATAATGTAATTAATTTTACTTTTTCTAATCAAAAAATTAAATTAATGAGCCAACATCCTGAATATGGTATTGTTGAAGACGTGGTCCCATGTACAATGACAGGTGAAGATTTAACCATCTCTTTTAATGGTAAATATATAATTGATATTTTAAAGCATTGTCGTCAAGATAAAATTTCTTTAAAAGTAAAAAATAATAGCCCCATGTTAGTAACGGATCAAGATAAAACAGATTGTTTATTTGTTGTAACACCAATGAGGAATAAATAAATGAAAACAATTACTATACATACAGCGTATATACAATTAGATCAATTTTTAAAATGGGCTAATATTACTGCTAATGGTGGAGATATACGTTTTTTTATAGAAGAAAAACGTATTTTAGTGAATAATGAAATTTGCTTAGTAAAAAGAAAAAAATTGTATCATGGTGATATTGTTACTATAAAAAATATAGGTACATGGAAAGTATTAAGGTCTGAAATATGATTATAAAATCTATACGTTTGCTTAATTTCCGTAATTACGAACAAGTAAATATAGAATTTCCTAAAATGATTCATGTATTGTATGGAAAAAATGGACAAGGAAAAACGAATTTATTAGAAGCTCTATATATGATCGGAACGAGTAAGTCATATAAAGGGATACATGATCAAGATTTAATTAATTGGCATCAAATAAGTGGATCTATTATTGTACATTGTATTCGTAATGATGTAGAACAAGAAGTAAAAATTATTCTTTCACGAGTACAAAAAAAAGAATTATGGATTAATAATACAAAATATTCATCAAAAGATTTTTTTGGCTTTGTCAATGAAGTATTATTTTCACCTGATGATTTGCAATTAATCAAAGGAACTCCTTCGTTAAGAAGACATTTTATTGATATGGAAATATCGCAAGCAAATGCTGTTTATTACAAGGATTTATTACAATATAATAGGGTACTAAGTCAACGAAATTTTATTTTAAAAGAATTAAAAAGTGGCAAACATATATCTTTAGAGGAATGGGATAAACAATTAGCGATATTAGCAGCAAAGCTTGTTAGAAAAAGAAAAGAAGTAATTTATAAAATTAATGTATTAGCTGGAATGATTCAACATCGGTTGACGAAAAAAGAAAGTATTCATTTAGTATATTATCAACCTTATGTATTAACAAAAGAAGCTCAAGAAGCAGATATATTATATGCTAAATGGTATTATGAGGCATTAAAGGCGAATGTAAAAGAGGATATATATAAAACGTATACATCTATAGGTCCGCATAGAGATGATTTTATCGTTCATATTAATGGACAGGAAGCTAAAAAATATGCTTCTCAAGGACAACAAAGAACTGCTATATTATCATTAAAGTTATCTGAATTAGAATTTATAAAATCAGAAACAGGAGAATATCCTATTTTATTATTAGATGATGTAATGAGCGAATTAGATGAACAACGTAGACTAGCTTTAATTAAATTTGTGCGAAATCGCATCCAAACATTTATTACAACTACGGATCCCTTTTTATTTTCATCTATGTCTGATTGTTATTATTTAGGTATACACCAAGGAAGGGTTTCGCATTATGGAGAAAAAGCAGAATGAGTTAAAACCAATTGGTGACTTATTACCAAAATTGTTAAAAGAGTATAAATTAGATATTCCATTAAAAATAATGAAGTTAAAAACAGAATGGGCACAAGTTGTAGGGGAGAAAATAGCATCTTTTTCATATGTCCAACATTATAATAAATCGATTTTGTATATCGGGGTTTTAAATTCAGTATGGATGCAACATTTATTTATTCAAAAAAAATCATTAATTTTTAAAATTAATGATTTTTTAGGCGGTACATTTGTTTATGATCTATGTTTTAAAAGAAGTGGGATAAAAAAAAATATATCTTCTTCAACAATACAACCAGTAGAAGAAGATAAAAAAATGGAATATGATTCATCTATCAAAGATTATGTTTTATCTTCACAAACCATAGCTAAAATAAAAAAAGATACAGAAACTATTATATCTCCCTTACGAAGACAATGGCGTAATATTCTTGTTTTACAAGAAAAAAAGAAACAGGTATTATTACAAGAAGGAAAAAAAACATGTCCTATTTGTGGTAATTGGTTAGAAAATAAAGAAAAAATATGTTTACTTTGTCAATTAAAAAAAAGAAGTGAATATAAACGCGAAATACGACAATGTTTACAACTTATGCCTTGGTTATCATTAGAAGAATTTGTTGAGCAAGGACATATTCCTAAAGGTTGTGAAAATTATATTGAATTATATAGGGAAGTTAGACGAGATTGTATTTATCATTATATGGAGAAAATTTATTTAAATGTGGATACACTTGAAGATAATATGATGCTTGCTTTATTTATTACTCAATCAAAGCCTTATGAAATAACGGATGAATTTATTGAAAGACTTACTAAAAAATATCATATGAGAAATAATAAAAATAAAAAAAAGAGGTAAGATATGTATTTACATATTGGTGGTAATTATATGGTTGATATCCATAATATTGTTGCTTTTTTTTAAAACAAATCCGAAACGCATAGAAAAAACAAATTCATTACAAAAATATTATAGACCTTTTATTTTTGTAGAAGATGGTACAGATACAAAAATACGTTCTTATATATTAACTGATAATTATATTTATGGATCACCTTTAACCTTAAAAACAATTATTCATAGATATAATCAGTTATTTAAACTTTTAAAGCGTCCTATTTGACTAGCTAAGATAAGAATATGTATAATTAAGTGTTAATAGTGTAGAGGAGGAACTTATTCATGTCGGAAGACCAACAGAAAAATTATGGTGCTGAACAAATTCAAGTATTAGAAGGGCTAGAAGCTGTTAGAAAACGTCCGGGTATGTATATTGGTAGTACATCACTGCGTGGATTGCATCATCTTGTATATGAAGTAGTAGATAATAGTGTTGATGAAGCATTAGCTGGATATTGCACTCACATAGAAGTAAATATAGAAGCTGATAATAGTATTATAGTTAAAGATAATGGTCGTGGTATTCCTGTTGCTATGCATAAAATAGGAAAGCCAGCTGTTGAAGTTGTTTTAACGGTTTTACATGCGGGTGGAAAATTTGGCGGCGACGGATATCCTATTTCTGGTGGTTTACATGGTGTTGGTATTTCTGTTGTGAATGCATTAAGTGAGTGGACTAAAATAAAAGTAAAACGAGATGGTTATTTATGGGATATTTCTTTTGCAAGAGGTATAACGAATACCTCTTTGGTTCAAGAAAGACCGTTATTAGATAATGAAGAAACGGGTACAGAAGTTCATTTTAAACCAGACCCAGAAATTTTTCCTGATATAGTTTATGATTTTGATACATTAAAAACGAGATTAAGAGAATTAGCTTTTTTAAATAAAGGTTTACATATTACCTTAGAAGATAAACGAATCAAAGATAAAAAAGAAGAATATTGTTATAAAGGAGGTCTGGTTTCTTTTGTTGAATTTTTAAATACGAATAAAGAAAACGTTCATCCGACAGTAGTTCATTTTGAAGGACAAAAAAATCAAGTCATAGTTGACATTGCTATGCAATATAATACAGGGTATAGTGAAAATATTTTAACGTTTGTTAATGATATTTTTACAGAAGAAGGGGGAACACATTTAAGTGGATTTCGTACAGCTTTAACGCGTTTAATTAATGATTATGCTCGAAATATGGGAATTTTAAAAGAAAATGAAGAAAATTTATCTGGTGAAGATGTGCGGGAAGGTTTAACAGCCATTGTTAGTGTAAAAGTAAGAGAACCACAATTTGAAGGACAAACAAAGACTAAATTAGGAAATAGTGAAGTAAAAGGCGTTGTTGATACTATTTTTTCTGATGGATTACGTGAATTTTTTGAAGAACATCCGGTAGAAGCAAAAAATATTATTAATAAAACAATTTCTGCTTCTAGAGCTAGACAAGCTGCTCGTCGTGCAAGAGAATTAACGCGTCGTAAAAATGCTTTAGAAATTAGTAGTTTACCAGGAAAATTAGCAGATTGTTCTGAAAAAAATTCAGCTTATACGGAAATTTATTTAGTAGAAGGCGATTCAGCAGGCGGTTCTGCAAAACAAGGAAGAGATAGAAAGTTTCAGGCTATTTTACCTTTGCGAGGAAAGATTATTAATGTAGAAAAAGCTCGGTTAGATAAAATTTTGGCCAATGAAGAAATTCGTTCGATGATTACTGCTTTTGGAACAGGAATTGGAGAAGAATTTGATATTTCTAAGCGGCGTTATGATAAGATTATTATCATGACAGATGCTGATGTAGATGGATCTCATATTAGAACCTTATTGTTGACCTTTTTCTATCGGTTTATGAAACCGTTGATAACAGAAGGACATGTGTATATTGCACAACCTCCTTTATATCAAGTTCGTAAGGGAAAGCAAGTATGGTATTTTTATACGGATGAAGAAATGAACGAGAAATTAGATGAATTAGGTCGCGATACTAATAATATTGTTGTACAACGATATAAAGGGTTAGGTGAAATGAATCCAGAACAATTGTGGGAAACAACAATGGATCCTCAATATAGGACTATGTTAAAAGTAGAATTAGAAGATGCGATTAAAGCAGATCGTATTTTTTCGGTGCTTATGGGAGATAAAGTTGAACCACGTCGTCAATTTATCCAAGAAAATGCTAAAAATGTTCGTAACCTTGATTTATAAATGTATGATTGTATAGAAAATCCCCCTATACCGTAATTACGGCTGGGGGTTTTTTATAAGAAAGGATCGATAATGGAAGTTTCATTAGGAAAACAAATTTTAGTTATTTTAATTTTAATTATAGCCAATGGTATATTTTCATTGTTAGAAATGGCTATTGTTAGTTGTCGAAAGACAAAATTAGAAACGATGGCGGAGAATGGCAATTCAGCTGCAGCAATTGTTTTAAAATTACAAGAAAATCCGAATAAAATGTTTTCAATGGTACAATTCGGTATTACTGTTATTGCGTTATTGACAGGTGTATATGGTGGAACAGAATTAGTTAAACCGTTATCTATGTATGTAGCACAAATTCCTTTCATTAATATGTATGCCCATATTATTTCGTTAGTGGCTATTATTGGAAGTATTACTTATTTATCTATTATTTTAGGAGAAATCGTACCTAAACGCATAGCCATTGATAAACCAGAGAAAATCGCTTGTATATTAGCTCGTCCTATGTTGTATTTTTCTTTACTCTGTACGCCTATTATTTGGTTTTTAGCTATATCTACTCAGTTTTTTACAAAACTATTTGGGATATCAACGACAACTGCTAGACCCGTAACGGAAGAAGAAATTAAAATTTTATTAGAACAAGGGGCTAAATTAGGTTCATTTGCTAAAGAAGAATCAGTCTTGATCGATCGTGTTTTTCGTTTATCTGATATGGATGCTAGTGATATTATGACGAATAAAATGCAAATAGAATGGTTAGATTTGGATGATGATGATAATACTATTATGAAAGAAATGATGTCTTTTACACACAGTAATTTACCCGTTGGTAAGGGTTCGTTAGATGAATTTTACGGTATGATTTCAATTAAACAAGTATTTAAAACGTATTATGAATTAATCCAAAATAAGCATAGTATATCTATTCAGCATTTATTACAACAATGTTTATATAAGCCTATTTATATACCCGAATCAATGAATATCATAAATGTCTTAAGTTCCTTTAGAGAGCATAGTGTGCATGCTGGTATAGTATTAGATGAATATGGTAATTTTACTGGTATTATCACGTTACATGACATTTTAGAAGAATTGGTAGGTATTATGCCAGCAGGGGAAGAAGAAAAGAAAGAAGAGGCAAATAAAATTATACAAAGAAATGATAATGAATGGCTTATTGATGGCATGGTAACGATTGAAGAGTTTAAAGATTATTTTCATATCATGGATTTATTGCCAGAAGAAGATGATGATTTATATAAGACGATAGCAGGTTTTATTATTTATGGATTAGGAAGAATTCCCATTGAAACAGATTGTTATAGTTGGCGTGGATTTACTTTTGAAGTTATAGATATGGATCATTTGCGAGTAGATAAGGTATTAGTTACAAAAAAATCATAGCGAATTATAAATATGTTTACAAATAAGGAAGAATATGGTAAACTATTAATAGTAAAAATCATTTTCGATTTAAATGTGAGAGAGTTTTTTTGAGGAGGTAATAGTAATGGAAAAATTGATTGAAAAATTAAACATGCATATGTCTAATTTGGCTGTATTACATCGTAAGTTACAAAATTATCATTGGAATGTAAAAGGACCTGAATTTTTTGTTTTACATGCTAAATTAGAAGAATATTATGATCATATTAATGATAGTATTGATGTTGTAGCTGAAGAAATTTTAAAATTACAAGGTCAACCATTAGGAACGATGGCAGATTATTTAAAAGTAGCTACTTTAAAAGAAGCTGAAAATAAAAAAGTATCAGGTGCTGTTATTATTAAATCTTTAATTGAAGATTTTACGTTTATGAAAAAAGAAATTAGCGATATTAAAGCACTTGCTGATGAAAATAATGTTTATGAAGTTTCTGCTATGGCAGATAATTATATTGGTGAATATAGTAAATCTATTTGGATGTTACATCAGTCACAAGAATAATACAGTACAAGATAAATTATAATATAAAATAGAGAATAATGTATTTACATTATTCTCTATTTTTGTGATTAGCCGGAGGAGAAGATATATGGATACATTAGCAGGTGTTAGTTCTACATTATTGATTCCTTTATATGTTCGTGCACAAGATGCTATGCAAGATAATCCTATTTTGGGTGACATGAAGGCGATAGATATTTATTATTCTTTACGAGAAAAATATGATTTTAGTATTTTTAAGGGAAAGAAAAAATCTTATTATGGTATTTTAGCAAGAGCCACTGTGATGGATAGGGAAGCTAAAAAATTTTTAATGAAATATCCTAATAGTATTGTTATCTCTTTAGGAGCAGGATTAGATAGTCGATTTTATCGTATCGATCAAGGGAAGATAGAATGGTACAATGTTGATTTTCCAGAAGTAATACAATTAAGAGAGAGGTATTTTTCTCCTCATGAACGAATTCATAATATTGGGAGGTCTTTATTAGATTCTGATTGGGTATATGAAGTAAAAAATAAGAATAAACCTATTTTGTGCATGAGTGAAGGTGTTTTTATGTATTTTCATATTGATGAAATACTAGCATTATTTCGTATTTTACAAAGTGCTTTTTCATCATATACAATTCATATTGATTTACTTTCAAAATATTTAGTGCATAAAGAAAATATTCATGATATGTGTAAAAATATGGATATTCCTTTTACTTGGGGATCACAAACGGGAAAAGAATTAGTTGAATTAGTTCCACACTTAAAACAAGTAGATCTTATTTCTTTTACACCGACATTATTAGCAATAGGGCCATGGTATTGGAAGTTATTCGCACCTATTATGTATATGATGAATAATCGATTAGGCATTTATGAATATTCTACTAAAAACTAGGTTGTTCTCTTAGAGAACAACCTAGTTTTTAGTTATGAGCTAATGCCCTTATAATGGCTTGTGTATATTCTTCTGTTGTTGCTGTGCCACCGATATCAGGTGTACGAATAGTCGTATTTTTTAGTACATGTTGAATCGCTGTACGAATTTGTTCTGCTATGTCATTATGGTTTGTATGGTCTAATAATAAACAAGCTGATAATAAAAGAGCAGTTGGATTAGCAATATGTTTTCCTGCAATATCCGGAGCACTACCATGTACAGCTTCAAATAAAGCATAATCATCACCAATATTCATAGAAGGAAGTAACCCTAGACCACCGATTAAACCACTAGTGAGGTCAGATACAATATCACCATATAAATTAGGCATGACTAATATATCGAATTCGTCTGGTTTCATTACTAATTGCATACAGAGATTATCTATAATTTTGGTATCACTTTGGATATGGGGGTATTCTTTAGCTATTGTATTAAAACATTCTAAAAATAAACCGTCACTCTTTTTTAAAATATTTGCTTTATGAACACAGGTTATTTTTTTTCTTTGATGCTTTTGTGCATATTGATAGGCCGCGTTTATAATTCGCAAACAAGCTTTTTTGGTTATTTTTTTTATTGCATGAATTGTATCGGCATCCATATTATATTCTACGCCAATATATAAATCTTCTGTATTTTCTCTAAATGTAATGATATCAACATGAGAAAAAGGTGTTTTGATAGCTGGGGTACTTTTTGCGGGACGAATATTAGCAAACAGATTGTATTTTTCACGTAATAGTACATTTAAGGAGCGAAATCCACAGCCAATAGGAGTAGTAATAGGTGCTTTTAATAATAGTTTTGTTTTTTCAAAGGATGCAAAAGCTTGTGGTGGAATTAGAGCACCATGGGAATGATATTCCTTTTCACCCACTTCAAATATTTCATAAGTAAAAGGAGCTTTTACTTCGTTTAAAATAGTTAGTACGGCATCGGTAATTTCAGGGCCAATGCCATCTCCTCTAAATACGGTAATTGGTTTCATTATCTTTCCTCCCAAGGTATATATGATTCTGTATTGCCTACATATTTTGTAGCGGGTCGGACAATACGGTTATCGTATAATTTATGTTCTATATTATGGGCTAACCAGCCTACAAAACGGCTAATAACAAATAATGGTGTATATAAATCACGTGGTATACCTAGTAATTGATAAGCAAACCCACTGTAAAAATCAACATTTGTGCAGACCGCGGTTTGATTTTTTTCAGATAAAAATGATTTAGCTAATTTTTCAAATCGTACATAAAAATCAAATAATTCTTTTACTTCTGTACGTTCTTTTGATAATTGTTGGCAATACATTTTAATGAGTTCTGCCCGTGGATCAGTTAAGGTATATACAGCATGACCAAAGCCGTATATCAATCCTTGGTTATCAAAAAATTCATGATTTATTATTTTCTCAATTATTTTTTTTATTTCTTTTTCTGAAGCATGTAAGCCAAGCGTTTTTATAATTTCTTCCATCATAAGGGATACTTTTATATTAGCACCACCATGACGAGAACCCTTTAAGGCACCGATAGATGCAGCCATACTGGAATATAAATCGGTGTTTGTAGAAGAAACGACTACATTGGTAAATGTAGAATTGGTACCGCCACCGTGATCGGCATGTAGAAATAAGAGTAAATCAAGTAATCGTGATTCTTGTGGTGTGAATGTTGACTGTGGTCTGAGAATAGATAAAATATTTTCTGCGGTAGAATAATCTGCTCGGGGATAATGAATAATAAGACTTTTGCGATGATAGTAATGCATTTTTGACATATATGCATATACTGCAATAGAGGGTAATTTACCCATAATGTTAAGTCCTTTTTGCAATGTAGGATATACTTCTGTATTATCAGGATCGCTATCATAATTATAAAGTGTTAACAAAGCATGTTGTAGTTTGTTCATTAAATGTTTTCCCGGCAAGCGAAGTAAGTTCATTTCTAAAAACTCATGAGGTAATTCGTAATTTTTTTGTAAGATAGAACAGAAATCGTCGAGTTCTTTAGTTGTGGGTAAATACCCAAATAATAGCAAAAAAGACGCTTGTTCATATAAATATTTTTGGTATATATCGTTTGTTACTAATTCATTAATATCTATACCACGATAATAAAGAACGCCATTACAATTTATTTTGTTGCCTGTATCATCACGAGTGTAACCGATAACATCGGCTATACGAGTTAAACCAACGAGGACGCCTGTATGATCTTCATTGCGTAATCCTCGTTTTACATTATACTTATTATATAAAGTACGGGAGATTTTTGTGTAATTTTGTGATTTCCCATAAAATTGAGCTAAGCAAATATTATTATCAATCATAGCCATACCTCTCTTATTGATGATTTAAAAATT
Organism: Megasphaera sp. UPII 135-E; assembly: GCF_000221545.1. Lineage (NCBI taxonomy): Bacteria > Bacillati > Bacillota > Negativicutes > Veillonellales > Veillonellaceae > Megasphaera > Megasphaera sp. UPII 135-E. Next base: position 32,746 of record NZ_AFUG01000043.1, on the reverse strand, counting down.
GTAATTATAGTATATTATATCATAAAAATAAAAAAAAGGTGATTATTTTTGAATTATATGATATTATATGTAATAAAATATCATTTTATTTTATAATAAGAAAATAATACTATATTATTTTTTATAATAAGAAAATAATAATAAAAAGGTGATTTTATATGATTATATTGCATGATGATGGCGTATATGTATTGCAAGGAAAAAAATGGATAGAAAAAGAAATATATGAAAAAAAATATGGACGAGAAGAAAAAATAATAATGCGAAAACGAGCAAAAAAAGGAACTATTTCTTATGGAATTTTGCAAAAACATAACATGGGAACTGATAAAAATGCGTTACGTCTTCGGTTTGATGCGATGGCTTCACATGATATTACCTATGTGGGGATTATTCAAACGGCAAAAGCTTCAGGGATGGAATCATTTCCGGTACCGTATGTATTAACAAATTGTCATAACTCATTATGTGCTGTGGGTGGTACGATTAATGAAGATGATCATGTTTTTGGGTTATCTGCTGCAAAAAAATATGGTGGTATTTTTGTACCACCTCATATTGCCGTTATTCATCAATATATGCGTGAACGAATGGCAGGTTGTGGAAAAATGATCTTAGGTTCAGATAGCCATACGCGTTATGGTGCGTTAGGAACCATGGCGATTGGTGAAGGTGGCGGTGAACTAGTTAAACAATTATTATTGGATACATATGATATAGCTTATCCGGAAGTTATTGGAGTATATGTAACTGGTAAACCCTCACCTGAGGTAGGCCCGCATGATATTGCGTTAGCTATTATTGGTGCTGTTTTTAAAAAGGGGTATGTAAAAAATAAAGTAATGGAATTTATTGGTCCAGGAATTCAATATATGAATACAGATTTTCGTAATAGTATTGATGTTATGACGACAGAAACAGCTTGTCTTACATCTATTTGGCAAACGGATGAAGATACGGAAGAGTATTTAGCGTTACATGGACGAAAAGAAGCGTATGTAAAATTAGAGCCACGTGAAATTGCGTATTATGATGGTTTTATTGAGATTGATTTATCTACGATAAAGCCGATGATTGCTTTGCCTATGCATCCGAGTAATGTATATACAATTGATGAATTTATACAACATGCTAGCGATATTTTACGTACTGTTGAGAAAGAAATTGAAGAACGCATAGGGATTAATATTGACTATTCGTTGACAGATAAATTAAAAAATGGTCGATTTTATGTACAACAAGGTGTTATAGCCGGGTGTGCTGGTGGAAATTATGGTAATATTGTAGCGGCTACACATGTGTTAAAGGATGCTAATTGTGGAAATGATCTTTTTTCCTTAGAAGTTTACCCGTCTTCACAACCTGTATATATGGATTTAATTCGTAATGGTTGTGTAAGTTCACTAATGGCGGCCGGTTCGGTTGTGAAAACGGCCTTTTGTGGACCTTGTTTTGGTGCAGGCGATACGCCAGCAAATAATGCGTTTAGTATTCGGCATACGACTCGTAATTTTCCAAATCGTGAAGGCTCTAAACCAGGAAATGGACAATTTTCAGCAGTTGCTTTAATGGATGCTCGTTCTATTGCGGCAACGGCTAGAAATGGTGGCTTTTTAACATCGGCAGAAGGCTATTTTGATGATTATGTAGAAACTTCTTACGCATATGATAATACGTCTTATGAAAAACGTGTGTATGAGGGATTTGGTAAGAAAAAAATAGAAAGTCCTTTGATTTATGGGCCGAATATAAAAGATTGGCCAATATTACCGCCTTTATCGGAACATTTAGTGTTAAACGTTTGTGCAAAAATTATGGATGCTGTTACTACTACAGATGAATTAATTCCTTCTGGAGAAACCTCTTCTTATCGTTCTAATCCGTTAGGATTAGCAGAATTTACGTTGTCAAGAAGAGAGCCACTTTATGTATCACGAGCTAAGGCCGTGGCAGCATTAGAAAAAACACGCCGTCAAGAAAATGAGATGTTAGCATATACAGATAGCACATTAATTGAAATAGGCAAAAAAATAAATACACTTGAAGGTAAGGCAAATTGGAATAATACAAGCATAGCAAGTTTAATTTATTGTGTTAAGCCTGGTGATGGATCTGCGAGAGAACAAGCGGCCAGTTGTCAACGTGTGTTAGGTGGGGGTGCGAATATTTGTCAAGAATATGCAACCAAAAGATATCGCTCTAATGTTATTAATTGGGGCATGTTACCTTTACAAATGAAGGATATACCTATGTTTGATGTGGGTGATTATATTTTTATTCCTTATATTCGTCAATATGTAATGGAAGGGCGAAGGGAATGTAAAGCATATGTTTTAGGAGAACAAATATACGAAATTACATTATATATGGAAACGCTTACAGATATGGAACGGGATATTATATGTGATGGTTGTTTAATTAACTTTAATAAGAAGAGAAAATTAAACATAGAATAACAAAATATTTTCATATATTATTTTCTAGTTTCTATAAAATTAAGTATAATGTAAGTAGTAAAGGAGGAAGATTTATGAAATTTGTGAAAATGCATGGTTTAGGAAATGATTTTGTTTTTTTGAAGATAAAAATGGAATGAATAAGGATTTTTCACAAGTAGCTATTACGTTGTGTGATCGGCATACTGGTATAGGTGCAGATGGCATTATCGTTATTGTGCCTAGTAATGTAGCAGATATACGTATGCGTATTATTAATGCGGATGGTAGTGAAGCTGAAATGTGTGGTAATGGTATTCGTTGTTTTGCTAAGTATGTATATGACAATGGCTTTATTAGCAAAAAAGAGTTTACCGTAGAAACATTAGCTGGTATTATGAAACCAAAAGTTATTGTCGGGGAAGATGGTAAGGTTAGCTTAGTTACTATTAATATGGGAAAACCTTATATGGAACGGGAACAAATTCCTATGAATGGACCAGAAGGAAAAGTCGTTAACGAACCATTAATTATTGATGGTGACACTTATTATATTACGAGTATTTTAATGGGTGTTCCACATACAATGACATATGTAAAAGATGTAGAAAAAGTTGATTTACTTACACTTGGACCAAAATTTGAAACTAATCCTGTTTTTCCTAAAAAGACCAATATGAATTTTGTTCAAGTGATAGACGATCATACGATTAAAGTTCATACATGGGAACGCGGTGCTGGTGCTACTTTGGCGTGTGGAACGGGATCTTGTGCTTGTGCTGTTGGATCCTATTTAAATGGATTTACAGGGAGAAGTGTTGATGTCCAATTGTATTTAGGCACCTTACATATAGAATATAATGAAGACGATGGAAATGTTTATATGACGGGACCTGCGGCTGTTTCGTTTGTAGGGGAATGGAAAGAATAAAATAAAAAGGCATAATTGGTAAGGTTGTTTACGATTATGCCTTTTCCCTTGCTAAATATTTATTAATAAGCTATAATAATATAGCTTATTAATAAAAGTACTGATGTATGGTAATTCGTTGGGGCCTATGCAATGAAAACCTATGAACCTCGTCAGGTCTGAGAAGAAGCAGCGATAAATAGTTATTTTTATGTGCCATGGGGAAACCTGGCGAATTATCATACACGAGTACTTTTAAAATAGAGTGAAGCAGCGGTAGCTGCTTTTTTTGTATATTATGAGAGGTATCTTATGGCTTATATTGCGTTATATCGTAAATGGCGTCCTAAAAGTTTTTCCGATGTAGTAGGACAAAAACAAGTAACAGAAATATTGCAAAAAGCTATTTGCTTAGATAAGATTGCCCATGCTTATTTGTTTTCAGGCCCTCGTGGCACAGGAAAAACAAGTATGGCTAAAATATTTGCAAGAGCTATTAATTGTGAACATGAACAAAATGGAAATCCCTGTAACACTTGTTCTATTTGTACTCAAATTATAGAGGGAGATTCATTAGATGTAGTAGAAATTGATGCAGCTTCTAATCGTAGTATTGAAGATATTCGTACCTTACGTGAAACGATAAAATTTTTACCTGCAGAAGGTAGAAAAAAAATATACATTATTGATGAAGTACATATGCTTACGATTGAAGCTTTTAATGCATTATTAAAAACATTGGAAGAGCCACCAAGTCATGTTATTTTTATTTTAGCAACAACGGAGCCGGAACGTATTCCGATTACTATTTTATCTAGGTGTCAGCGGTATGAGTTCCATCGTATTTCTAGTGACGATATTATGTCTCGGTTATTATATATTGCTAAAGAAGAAAATATATCTTTAACTGTTGAAGCGGCAAGGCTTTTGGCTGTACAAGCTGAAGGAGGTATGCGAGATGCGTTGAGCATGTTAGATCAATGTGTGGGAAATGGTACACAATATATTGATGATAATATGGTCCGACAAGTTTTAGGATTATTGGGAAAAGAGTGGATTTTTTCTTTAAGTACGGCTATATTTCATAATCAGGGTAAAGAAATTATAAAACAAATAGATCACATTATTCATTTAGGAAAAGAGCCATATATTATCCTGTCTAGTTTTATTGAACATATTCGGGCATTAATGTTTATGCAAGTTCATGCTACATCAGACGTCATGGCAGATTATGCCGAACAAATGCAAGAATTAGAAAAACAAGCACAATCAATAACATCGGAACGATTGTTTTATATATTAAAAGTACTACAAGAAACCCTGTTACAAGTTAAAACATCGCCTATGCCGAGAGTTATTGTAGAAATGGGTTTATTAATGGCGGCACAAGGAGAAAATAAGAATACCAATATAAGTGATAGTGCCTTAGCTTTGCAGGTAAATCAATTAGAAAACATGGTATTACAATTACAAACAAAGGTCGATACATTAATAAAAAATAAACCGATTATAACCTCTGTAACTTCAAATATACCTGAAGATAAGGATGAAATTGATGATTATGAAGAGGATTATACAGTTGCTTCTGAGATAGATGTACCATGTAGTCAAGACAATATAAAAGAAGCACGCACAAAAGAAGCAAAAGAAGCAAAAGAAGCAAAAGAAGCAGTAGTTTTATCAGAAAAAGTGGTTTCTACGGGGAATATAACCAATAAAACTACATCTGAAAAGAAAGAAAAATTATATTCTTCTATAGAATACGAAGAAATTTTTCAACAGGTATTAAGGTATTTAAATGATAAAAAAAAGAAGAGAATTGCTTATGCTTTTGGACAGGGAAAAATCGTATGCATAGAAAAAAATACGATTGTGATAAGTTTGAATGATAAATTTAGTTTTGGTTTTAATTTACTTAAAGAAGAGAATGCTCGGAAGATGCTAGAAGAGGCCTTTGGTTCTATTTTACAAGTTACATGTTATGTACAAGTTTATTTAGATAGTGACTCTCAAATAAAAGTATGGGAGAAAAAAAGTACCGCTTTATTAAAAAAAAATAATGATAATGTACAAAAAAAAGAGGTTCTTTATCAAAAGAAAGAAACGCTTGCAGCAGTAGTATCAGCAACTCATGTGCATATGGATAATGCTGAAACGAATACAGTGCTTGATGCACAAGTGAACGATGTAAAAAAAATGAATTTAAAAGAAAAGAGTGTTGTCGAACCATTGCTCAAAAGGTTAGGAGAATGTAATATATATATAGAAGAAGATCCTTATAAAGGCGAGCATGAATAGGAGGAAATAATATGTTTGGTGGAAATATGCAAGGTATGATGAAAAAAGTACAAAAAATGCAAAAAGAAATGCAAAAATTACAAGAAGATTTAAAAAAACGTACGGTCGAAGTGACTGTTGGCGGTGGTGCATTGGTTGTTGTTATGAATGGAGAAAAAATGCTTGAAGCTGTTCATATTGATAAAAATATTTCAGTTGAAGACGATATGGAAATGTTAGAAGATTTATTTTTAGCTGCAGTAAATGAGGCAAATAGAAAAATAGATGAATTAACAGCAAAAGAAATGGGAAAAATTACTGGTGGCATGAATATTCCGGGGCTCTTTTGATGGATCATTCATTAGAACGATTAACCGAACAATTTCGTCGTTTACCTGGAATTGGTGTAAAAACAGCACGTAAATTAGCTTATTATATTGTGCAGGAACCGAAAGAAAAGGTTGATGAATTTATTAGTGCGTTGCAACAAGCGAAGGCAAGTATGTGTTTTTGTTCCCAGTGTTTTAATTTGTCTGATCAAGATCCTTGTCCTATTTGTAGTGATGTAAAAAGAGATCATACTATTATTTGTGTGGTTGAAACAACACAAGATGTGTTGGCTATCGAACGTAGTGGTAATTATCATGGTTTATATCATGTTTTACAGGGAGCTTTATCTCCGCTTGATGGCGTGAGTGTTGATGATTTGCGTATTAAAGAATTATTGCAACGGTTAGGGAATACGGATATTAAAGAAGTAATACTTGCAACGGATCCGGATGTAGAAGGCGAAGCAACTGCGTTATATTTAGCAAGATTATTAAAAACAGCAGGTATAAAAGTAACAAGAATTGCTCGCGGTATTCCTATGGGGGGCGATATTGAATATGCCGATGAAGTGACCTTAGCTGGTGCCGTAGAAAATCGACAGGAGATGTGAGAATAATAATGCAGTATGGATGGATTATAGGGGGTATAATTATTTTATTTATTATTAATAAAATATTTTTAATGCCATTGCGTAAATTGACTATGCATATTATTATGGGAATTGTTGTGTTATATGTTATTAATACCTATGGTTCTATAATTGGCTTAGCAACTGTTCCTATTACAGCTGTTACGGGAATCATTATAGGTATTTTAGGATTTCCCGGAACTATATTGTTGACATTGTATTATACGTTTTTACAATAGATAGCGGAGTGATATTGTGCTAGGTAAAAAATGGATAAGTTGTATAGTTATCATAGTTTCTATTGTTATTGGAATAACGGGATGTCATACGAATGGAAAAATGCAGGTTGAAAAGATTTCTGTTTCCAATCAACCTGCAGTGGTAACATTAGAGGGACATATATCACCTTTAGTAAGTATCAATATTATACCTAATATATCAGGAAAGATAGTGACTAAACCGTTAATAAAAGGTCAATTGGTGAAACAAGGAGAATGTATCGTTAAAGTGGACGATACATCTTATAAGAAGCAGTTAGCTTTATCTCAGCAAATGGGCACATCACAACAATTAGTAGCAGCTCATAAAGTAACGATAAAAGAAAAAGAAGAACAAGATAAATGGTATCGTTTATATAAAGAAGGTATTATTTCGCGAGTAGAATATGATTCGTTGACACAGCATATGAAAACATCTAATGTAACGACATCATCTACCTCTACGGCATTACAAGAAGCGATGAAAAATGCTCAGTTTATGGTTCAAAATGCTACGATTATAGCACCTGTTAGTGGATGTATTACTATGGTTGCTAAAAATCCAACGATGGCTGTTGCAGGGCAAGTGCTGGCTATGATTCAACAGACTTCTCCGTTATTAGTAAGTGTAGCTATACCTGAACAATACATAAGTGTATTAAGAAAAGCACAGCAAACAGGTAATTTAACAATTCATATAATATCTGATATAGGAATGATGGAAGAGGGAAAATTGACTTATATATCAGCTTCTAAGGATCCGTTGACAGGACTTTTTGTAGGTAAAATTTTATGTAATAATAGTAAGCAAATTTTTCGTTCGGGAGAAGTATGTAAAATTAAGTTGATAACCAATCAATTAACGCCTCAAATTACAGTTCCTAAAATGGCTATTCGTACTAAAGATAGCGGAGATTTTGTATATATTGTAAATAAAAAAGGTATTGTTGATGTTCGCTCTGTATTAACGGGAGAGGTTATAGGTGGCCGTGTTATTATTTTATCTGGTTTAAAAAAAGGCGATACTATTGTGGTTAATCCATCTGCTACATTACAGATTGGAATGCGTATTACATAGTTGGCATGGAAAGGAGAGCATAGTGCGAGATATAGCATCACATTCAATGGTTTTATTAAAATCGTTAGAAAAAAGCTTAGATGTGTTAGATATTTTTTTAGAATGTAATAAAGAAATGAGTCTTAATGCTATTGCTAATAGAGCAAAGTTAAATATATCAACGACATTTCGTATTGTAAGTACATTAGAACGGCGGCAGTATTTACAACGAGATCCAATCTATCGAAAATATAAATTAGGCCCTAAAGCATTAGCTTTAGGGTATTCGTCACATTGGACAGAAAATATTGTAACATTAGCAAGACCTTATTTATATAGGTTACAACAAGATTTTAATGAAACAGCTAGTATTTATGTAGCTGAAGGAGATAGTCGTATTTGCTTGGATTTTGTTGAAAGTTCTCGTTCATTACGACGAGTTATTCCGGCGGGAGAGTCTCTACCTATATACAAAGGGGCGGCAGGTAAAGTATTATTAGCTTGGTCGACAGAAGAGGTACAACAACGTATTTGTGAAGATTATGGTGTGGTAACATTAGCTGATTTAAATGTTATACGGCATAATGGTTATGCTGTTACACAGGATGAAAGTGAACACGGACTATTTGCTATTTCTGTTCCCGTTTTCAATTTTAATAGCACTATTGCCGCAGCTTTAACTATTGCTGGTCCAACGATGCGTTTTTATGAGTCCGTACGCCAAAAAATGTTATTTGCGTTAAATCAATATGCAGGAGAATTATCTCATTTATTAGGTCATCAGCGAGGCATATAATGTATATACCGTGGAAGTATACCGATTTTCAAGATAAGGCAACAAATGTTGCTCAAAAATTATTAGGTATGTATTTAATTCATCGTACATCTGAAGTAGAATATATTGGTAAAATTGTAGAAACAGAAGCATATGGGGGGAGTTATCAGGGGAAGATAGATGATGCTTCTCATGCCTGGAGAAAACGGACGAATAGAAATGAGCCAATGTTTCAAAATGGTGGTATTAGTTATGTATATTTGATATATGGCATGTATCATTGTTTTAATGTTGTGACGAGCCTTAAAGATGATGCTCAAGCAGTATTAATTCGTGCTATTGAACCCATTCAGGGAAAGGAATATATGTTGGTGAATCGAAAGTTGTCTATACCAGACAAACGTATTTCTAATGGTCCAGGAAAACTTTGCATAGCAATGAATATTACGATAAAAGAAAATAGTATTCCATTATGGAAAGCTCCTTTGTTTATTGCTACACCGACTAACAAGGAAATGATACGCATTGTAAAGGGAAAGCGTGTCAATATTTCGTATGCTGAAAAAGGAAAGTATTTTCCTTGGCGTTTTTTTATTCAAGGTAATCCCTATGTTTCAAAGGGATAATCATTCGTATTAAGGAGGAATTATTATTATACAGTTTAAAGAAATTGGGATAGAGGATAAAATTATTTTAGATTCATATTTTCATCAAAGGAGATATGAGCAGGCAGATGCTACATTTATGACCTTATTCGCATGGCAAAAACCTTATCAAATACAATGGGCAGAGGAAAATAATATTTTATATATTCGGTCTGGTCGGGGAAATAAACAGTTTTGGATTCCTCCGTTTACTCGTAGAGATAGTGATTTTGCGAAAGGTATGGAACGCATGCAAAAATGGTTTAAAGAACATGATTATCCTTTTTTGTTAAAAGGGGTTACGCCTAAAACAGCACAACGAATATATGAATGCTGTCCAGATTGTTATGTTTTTACGCCTGATCGTGATAACTATGAATACGTTTATTTGACACAAAATTTAATTAATTTATCTGGAAAAAAATACAGACAAAAGAAAAATAATTTAAATCATTTTCGTAATGAATATATTGGTAAATGGGAATATGTTTCTATTACGGATGAGCTTTTTGAAGAATGTTTAGCGGCGGAAATGAATTGGTATAAGCAGCATCAAGATAAAGACGATGCAGAAGATCTGGCAGGAGAAAGACAAGCGATTGAAATGGTTTTTAAACATTGGAATGAATTGGGCGTTACGGGTGGAGCTATTCGTATTTTTAATCGTATTGTTGCTTTTTCTATTGGTGAAATGATGAATGAAGATACAGCTATTATTCATTTCGAGAAAAGTGATCCTACAATTAGAGGTTTATATCAGGCAATTAATCATGAATTTGTAGTACATGCATGGAGCCATACTACATATATTAATCGAGAGGAAGATATGGGTATTCCGGGGTTACGACATTCAAAAGAATCTTATAATCCCTGTCATTTTGTAGAAAAATTTGAAGTGACTTTGCGTAATACGTAAGAGGCATGAATGGCTGTAAGGAGAGGATAATATGAATTTTCGTATATCTACATTAGCAGATAAAAATCAAGTTGAGAATTTATGGGCATATTGCTTTGAACCTCGAGAAGATCCTTTTTTTCGCTGGTATTTTACGCATTATTATCGACCTGAGCAGGTATTGATTGGAGAAGAAAACGGAGTCATGTGTTGTGTAACCCATTTAAACCCGTATCGCTTGGTTCTGCGGGGAATACAAGTGAATACATCATATGTTGTAGGGTTAGCTACACATCCAGCGGCACGTTCACAGGGCGTAGGAAAACAATTATTGCAGGCTACGTTGGAGGAAATGAGAAAGAAACAAGAATATGTTCAGATTTTGATGCCGTCTAATGCAGGTTTTTATCAGATATATGGGTATGAATTATATTGTCACCAGTGGCAAGAAACGAGAAATGTGGGATCATTATGTGTAAAAGTTCCGGACTCTCTTCAATATGCATTCATTTCTTCTCCTGAACAGTGGCGTTATTTAGCGTCCGTATATGAGCAGTATACGCAAGGATTGTCGGGATATGCTATACGGGATGAAGTTTCTTGGCGCAGTCATATTGCGGCACAATTGGCAGAAGGATATATTGTTGCTTGCTTTATGGATAAAATGCCTATTAGTTATGCTTTTTATCGTATTAATACACCTATGATTCAGTGCGGTGAGTTTATATATACATCTTTTCAAGGAAAAAAAGGTTTGCTTCATTATATGTATAATCATCGTTCTCAAGGGGAGATTTTGCAATGGAATGAAGGGTTGCATGATCAATCATACCGATTTTATTCTGATGGGAAAAAGGGACATCAAACTATTCCTTTTATGACTTGTCGTATTGTAGATGTGAAGGGAGCATTAGAAATGATTCCTTATCCCGCTGAATGGACAGGAGAAATTATTTTTCACATAAAAGATCCGTTGGTAGCATGGAATGGTGGTAATTGGAAGTTACAGGTTAACCATGGACAAGGACATGTAAAACGAACAGAGGATACGCCGACTGTAGAAATGTCAGTAGGTGCGTTAGGAATGTTAATTTTTGGCACGGTTTCGGCGAAAGCGTTAGCATATAATGAAAAAATACATGGAAATGATGAGGATATTTTAATGTTAGATAAGTTATTTCCCGTAGAGCATTGTTTTATTAATGAGTGGTATTAGTAGTGCATAGTGAGATAAGTTAAATCTTTTAAAATTTAATTAAAAAATACGGTTATATTAAATTTGAAGTATACCATATACTATCGTATAATAATTTTGTGATTTTAAGATAGACATATTATTTTGAAAGGAAGTTTTTGTTATTGTGAAAAAATTAGGGTTAAGTACACAAATTTTAATAGGTCTTATTCTAGGTGCTATTGTTGGATATTTATTTCCTGATGTGGGAGATAAATTAAAACCATTTGGTGATGCTTTTTTAAGATTAATTAAAATGATTGTTGTACCATTGATTTTTAGTACGTTAGTTATGGGGATTGCTGGAACGGGTGATTTTAAAAAATTAGGTCGTTTAGGAGGAAAATCAATTATTTGGTTTGAATTTGCTACGACTATCGCACTGGCTATTGGCTTGATCGTTATGAATGTAGCTGAACCTGGTGTAGGGGTACATATTACAGCAGCAGCGGGAGACGCTGATAAAGTTGCTACTGCAAGTCAACATAGTATTAATTTAGTAGATTATGTGGTACATATTATACCTACGAATATCATTGATGCGGCAGCTCGGCAAGATATGTTGCAAATTATTTTATTTTCGTGTTTCTTTGGTGTAGGTGTAGCCCATATTGGTAAAGATGGAGAGAGCATCGTTAATGCTTGTCGTTGCATTGCTGAAACCATGTTTAAAGTTACTAGTTATGTAATGCATTTAGCACCGATTGGTGTATTTGCTATGATTGCTTATACAGTAGGTAGTTATGGTATTGAGATGTTAATTCCTTTAGGCAAGCTGATTCTTTCTGTTGCAATTGCAACGCTTATTTTTATTTGTATTATTGCTTTAGTGGCGAGTGCTTTTACTCGGATTAACTTCTTTTGTTTATTAAAAGCGTTGAAAGACATTTTGTTATTAGCTTTTTCAACTGCTAGTAGCGAAGCGGCATTACCAGGAGCGATGCAACGCCTTGAAGAATTAGGCGTGCCTAAAAATATTGTTACCTTTGTTATGCCTACGGGATATTCTTTCAACTTAGATGGATCTACTTTATATAGTTCCGCATGTATTTTATTTATTGCTCAATTATATGGTATTCACATGCCGATGGAACAACAAATTTTGGTGATGTTGACTTTAATGCTTTCCACGAAAGGGATTGCTGGAGTTCCTGGAGCAGGTATTATTGTTGTAGCCGCTACGGCCGTAGCTTTTAATTTACCAACTGAAGGAGTAGCTATTTTATTAGGGATTGATCGTTTGTTAGACATGATTCGTACGATTTGTAATGTTAGTGGCAATTGCATGGCAACGATGGTAGTTGCTTGTTGGGAAGGAGATATGAATAGTCAAAAATTCAAGGAGAGGTATCATTTATTTTTGGCAGAAAAAAGATAAAAAATATAGTCATTATTGATTAAATCTGTTATACTATATACAAATAAGCAATTCATAAGAAGTTTCTGACGAAAAGCTTTATATTTACGCATTTGTTCTTACTTGTAAAGAGCTGTCTGCACAAGCAAGGCGAAAGCACTTAAACATATACTAGGCTCTGTGCTTTCGCATGGAGTCTTTTTTTGGAGGTATATTTGATGGATACTAGACTAGCATTAATTGGTATTATTGTAGGTAAGCGTAATATTACGGAAAAATTAAATGAAATTTTACATGAATATGGAGAATATATTGTTGGACGGATGGGCATTCCTTATCATGAGAGAGGTGTGCATGTGATTAGTATTATTGTTGATGCACCGCAGAATATCATTAGTGCATTATCGGGAAAATTAGGTATGCTTCCAGATGTAAGTACGAAAACAATTTATCCGCCTATGCCTTAAAGGGAGGATGTATGTTAAAAATTGCTGTGTATGGTAAAGGCGGCATAGGCAAATCAACGATTACGAGTAATTTGTCGGCGGCTTTTGCGTATAAAGGTATGAAAGTAATTCAAATTGGTTGTGATCCTAAAGCTGATTCTACCTTTAATTTATTGGGTGGAAAGCCATTGGAATCGGTAATGCAATATATGCGTGTTCACGATGAAGATCCGCAATCATTAGAAGATATCTCTTGTAAAGGGTATGCAAATATTTTATGTATTGAAACAGGGGGACCTACACCTGGTTTAGGTTGTGCTGGAAGAGGTATTATTGCTACGTTTGATTTATTAGAAGATTTAGGTTTATTTGAAATATATAAGCCAGATATTGTTTTATATGACGTATTAGGGGACGTAGTTTGTGGCGGTTTTGCAGCACCGATTCGTGAAGGATATGCTGATGATGTATTGATTGTTACATCGGGAGAGAAAATGGCTTTATATGCTGCAAATAATATTGCGATGGCAGTTAAAAATTTTGCTGATCGTAGTTATGCGAGCGTACGAGGAATTGTTTTAAATAGGCGTAATGTGCCAGATGAAGAAAAAAAGGTGAACGCTTTTGCTTCACAAATTGAGGTTCCGATTGTTGCAGATATTCCGCGTAGTGATGATATCAATCACGCTGAAGAACAGGGAAAAACTGTGATTGAAGTAGATGTTAATCTTATGATCAGTCAAAAGTTTATTGCCTTAGCAACGTTATTAAGTAGTAATGATAGTGCAAGGAAAGGGTAAGATATGAAACCATTAATACCATATAGTATAACCATTGAAGAATTAGCACAGTTAGGGAGTGCGAATATTCCAAAGGAACTTATTTCTTCATCACATTTAATATATAATTCGCCAGCTGCATTGGCTTTTAATTCGCCAGGAGCACAAGGCTTTGGCGTGAAACGTGCAGGATTAGCTATACCGGGTTCGATTATGTTGTTGATTGGGCCAGGATGCTGTGGCCGTAATACGACAATATTGAGTGAAATGGGTGGATATAGTGAGCGGTTCTTTTATTATCAAATGGATGAAACAGATATTGTAACAGGCAGACATTTGCGGAAGATAGCAAGTGCGATAAAAGAAATATTAGCCACTCAAACGGTCTGTCCATCTGTTGTTATGGTTTGTATGACCTGTGTCGATGCATTATTGGGAACCGACATGGAACAGGTATGTAAAAAAGCGACGCAAAAAATAGGTGTGCCTGTTGTTCCTTGCTATATGTATGCATTGACGCGAGAAGGTCGTAAACCGCCTATGGTAGATGTGCGGCGTGCCGTATATTCATTGTTGGAAAAACAAACGAGAAATAGAAGAACTGTAAATTTAATTGGTTATTTTTCACCTTTACAGGACGATTGTGAACTATATGAATTATTAAAAAATATGGGAATTCATACTATTCATGAGTTAGCTCGTTGCAAGGATTATGATTCATATAAAACCTTATCTCAAGCTAATTTTAATATTATTTTACATCCCGAAGCTCGGTTAGCGGCACAGGATATGCAGGAACGATTAGGCATTCCCAGTATTGAATTAACTCGTTTGTATCAAGTCGCTAAAATACATACACAGTATCAGGCTTTGGGACGTACATTGGGAGTTTCTGTCGAAGACACCGCTTGGTGGGAACAAGCAAAGGAAATTGTTTCTGAAATAAAACAACGTTGTGCTGGTATTCGTGTTTCGATTGGGGAAATGCAAAATGGCAATGCTTATGAAATGGCATTAGCACTTACTAAATATGGTTTTGCGGTAAAAGAAATTTTTGCTAATATTTCAGAAAATGATTATGTATATATCCGGCATTTAACAGAGCTTACACCGCTTACAAAAGTGTATTCTAATTTATCACCTAGCATGATTTATTATGAGGATGGACATGAACATATTGATGTAACGATAGGTAAAGATTGCTCCTATTATCATCCACATGCAGTGCATGTACATTGGGATGAAGATATCCAGCCCTTTGGGTATGCTGGGGTGATTTCTTTATTAAAAAGAATACAATTTTCCCTCAGAGAAAGGAACATAGCATGAAAGGATTATGGAAATATATCTCGCCCTTTGCTCCTGACCAATCGGGGGCGGCCTCTGTTTTTTATGGATTACAAGGCATTGTTGTGATTTGTGATGCAGGAGGATGTGCTGGCAATATTTGTGGTTTTGATGAGCCGAGATGGTTTAGTGGTCGCAAAAGTGCGGTATTTAGTGCGGGTCTTCGTGATATGGATGCTATTATGGGACGAGATGATCGATTGGTAGCGAAAATATGTCAAGCCGTAGATCATGTGCAAGCTGCTTTTATTGCTATTGTTGGGACACCTGTACCATCGGTTATTGGTACGGATTATCAAGCTTTAAAAAGAATGATTGCGAAGAAGGTATCTATTCCCGTTATTACAGTCGATACAACGGGTATGGGGTTATATGATAAAGGAATGGAAGCAGCATATAAAGCCGTTTGTTCACAATTCATTGAACCTTTAGCTGTACCAAAAAAAAACATGGTGGGTGTATGGGGAGCGATTCCGTTAGAATTTATGCATCCTATGGATGGAAATAAAATAGTAGATATATTACAAAAAGATGAGGTTGATAAAGTAGTATTATTTGATTGTTTAGATGATTATCGGCAGGCCGGTACGGTAACGAAGAATATAGTTATATCTCCGGCCGGCTTAGAAGCAGCACAGTATGTGTATAAGATATTTGGGATTCCTTATGAATGTAGGTATTTTGGTAATGATAATCTTCTTACTAATGATATAGTATTGCAAGATAAATCTGTTTTGATTGTACATCAGCAAGTAGCGGCCTTGGATATGGCAAAAAAAAGTACGTGCTTTAGGTGCAAAGCAGGTTATAACAGCTTCTTGGTTTATGGCAAAAAAAGAGTTGTTGTCATTTCCTCATATTTATCTTAAAGAAGAAGATGATTTTTGTCAGTTAGTACAGGAGGGCTCATTTGATGTAATTATTGGTGATATTTATTTTAAACGAGCTATCCCGCATTTTACAGGTGTTTATATTGATTATCCTCATTTTGCTGTTTCGGGAAGGGAGTAAAGGATGAAAACGGAGCGAGTATGTGTGGTTGGAATTGTTCAAGGTGTTGGTTTTCGTCCTTTTGTTAGTCGCGTCGCGATGAAATATCAGTTAAAAGGGACAGTTTGTAACAAAGGGTCTTACGTAGAAATATTAATTCAAGGAAATGAATTTGCTAAAAAACAATTTTTAAAAGACCTTAAAGACAAAGCACCAGCTCGTTCGTCTATTTTGCAGGTTAAAGTAGAAACGATAGATGTTTCTGCATATACTTGTTTTTCAATTGTTGAAAGTGAACGGAAAGAAGGAGATATTTTTGTTTCTCCAGATATTGCTACCTGTCTTACTTGTCAAAAAGAATTATTTGATCCATCGAATAGAAGATATTTACATCCTTTTATTAATTGTACGGCTTGCGGGCCACGTTTAACGATTTTAGAGGGCATGCCATATGATAGAGAACGAACGAGTATGAATGATTTTCCTATGTGTCATGAGTGTGCAGCTGAATATGTTGATTCTCATAGTCGTCGTTATGATGCACAACCAGTTTGCTGTCCTAATTGTGGTCCTCAAGTATATATATTGGATAGGAAAGAAAAAAATAAAGACGCTATACGAGCAGCACGACGAGCTATTTGTGCTGGAAAAATTATCGCTGTAAAAGGATTGGGAGGATTTCATTTTTGTTGTGATGGTACGAATGAACAGGCTGTGTCTTTGTTGCGTAAAGTGAAACATAGACCAGTTAAACCTTTTGCGGTTATGATGAAAAACCTTGCTGTTGCTATGAGAGAATGTGTCGTTCCATTATCGGTTAAAGAAACCTTAGATGGACATCAAAAGCCAATTATATTATTAGAAAAGAAGGAAAATTCAAAGATAGCCCCATCTATCGCTCCCGATAATCCCAAGGTGGGAGTAATGCTTCCTTATACGCCGTTACATTTGTTGTTGTTTACATATGATGATGGGTTAACTATGCCTGATATATTGGTTATGACAAGTGCCAATCAATCAGGGGCACCTATTTGTAGAACGGATGAGGATATTCGTACGGAAGTTCAAGGATTGTGTGAATTAGTTTTATCTCATGATCGACATATTAGGTTGAGGGCTGACGATTCGGTAATGGATTGGTACGATGATAAGCCTTATATGATTCGTCGATCGCGGGGATATGCACCATTGCCTTTTTTTCTGGGAAAACGCAAAAATAAAGAAGTGCTCGCGATTGGGGGCGAGTTAAAAAATTGTTTTTGTATGGGAAAATATAATTTATATTACTTATCTCCATATATAGGAGATATGAGCGATACTAGAACGATGACCGCTTTAAAAGAATCTGTTCAGAGATTAACGACTCTTTTAGAAGCGAAGCCTCAAGTAGTTGCTTGTGATTTACATCCTAACTATAATTCGCGAGCCGTAGCAGAAACGTTAGGTATTCCGGTGATATCGGTACAACATCATTATGCCCATGTTCTTTCTTGTATGGCGGAAAATGGGTATACCGATAGTGTCATTGGCGTTTCTTTTGATGGTACTGGCTATGGGGGAGATGGAACTATTTGGGGTGGTGAAATTTTACTTTGTGATGTACATCGGTTTTCACGATTTGCTTTTATATCTCCTTTTTGGCATAGGGGGGGAGATATCGCCTCTAAGGAAGGATGGCGGATAGCTGTTAGCATATTAGATAGTTTATACGGGCAAGAAAAGCGTAAGGAGATACGAGATATTTTATGGCGATTAACGAAAGGAGATGATAACGCGTTAAATGCGCAATTGTTTTTAGCAGATCAAGGAATTAATAGTATTATTTCTACTAGCATGGGACGTATTTTTGATGCGGTTAGTGCGATATTGGGATATTGTCGTATATCTACGTTTGAAGGAGAAGGGGCGATGAAGTTACAATTTGCCGCAATGAGATGGGAAAGAAAACATCCGTTAGAGGCTGTAAAACCGTTATTACCTAAAGTTTGTCAATCTCAGCGGATATTAGATGTTAATTCTTTTATTACTTATTTGATTCGAAAAATAGGGGAAGGCGTTGCGGCAGAACAGTTAGCCTTTGAATTTCATGTATATATTGCCCGATTAGTAGGAGGTGCATGTTTAGCTGCAAGACAGGAAACAAAGTTACAGACGGTCGTTCTTACGGGTGGGGTATTTCAAAATACATTACTATTAAAATTGTGCGAACAAATTTTAGTAGAAGAAGGATTTTTGGTATTAAAACATAGTTTAGTTCCACCGAATGATGGTGGCTTAGCATTAGGACAAGCGGTATATGCAATGTATCATGATTAAATAATTTATTTATAATTAGGAAAATGTATGTCGATAAATTAGGAGGGATAGTATGTGTGTAGGATTACCAGCACGTGTTATTAATATAAAAAATGGAATGGCTTTAGTAGATGCTTCGGGGGCAAAGCGGGAAATTTCAGCAGCATTAATTTCCAGTTTAGATCCGGGCGATTATGTCATGGTGCATGCTGGCATGGCTATTGCTAAAATTACGAATAATGAAACGGATGAAACGGACGATATTTTGGAGGATTTGTAAGATGGATGGGCAAAAAAAAAGAACGGCCTTGGAAATTATTCAGGGCTATGATGGACCGCCTATTCGCATTATGGAGGTTTGTGGAACACATACGCATGAAATATTTAAGTTAGGAATTAGACAAATTTTACCACCGCAAGTTGAACTTATTTCAGGGCCAGGGTGTCCCGTTTGCGTGACTCCGATTGAATATGTAGATGAAGCACTTTGGTTAGCTTTAGAGAAGAATGTAGTTGTATGTACATTTGGCGATTTATTGCGTGTACCAGGTACGCATATGAGTTTGGCCGATGCACGGAGTAAAGGGGCGGATATTCAAATTGTCTATTCTCCGATTGATGCTTATGATTATGCTTTAGCAAATCCTGATAAAGAGGTTGTTTTTTTAGCCGTAGGCTTTGAAACGACTACACCGGCGTCTTGTTTAGCTGTTAAACAAGCTGCCGCAAAACATATAAATAATTTTTCGCTATTAACGGCAAATAAGACTATGCCGATGGCTTATAATTCGTTACAGGGAAGTGCTGATGTATTTTTATATCCAGGACATGTTGATGCTATTATGGGTACGGAGTATGCGGAAGCATTGGTGAAACAAGGGGTATCTGGAGTTGTAGCTGGTTTTACGAGTAAAGAGTTAATGACGGCTTTTGCCGTTATTTTAGCAAAGTATACAAAGGGGACTCCATTCTTTGTTAATTGTTATCCGCGTGTGGTTACACGTGAAGGAAGTATTGAAGGTAAGAAATTAATGGCTGAAGTGATGGAGCCATGTGATTCAGAATGGCGTGGATTAGGGGTTATTCCCCTTTCGGGTTTGATGTTACGCCCCGTATTTGCTTTATATGATGCTCGTAAAAAATATGAAATTCCTACGTTGAAAGGAAAAGTTAATCCGTTGTGTCGGTGTGGTGACGTATTGCAGGGAAAATGTAGACCACCGCAATGTAGTGTTTTTGGTAAAGGGTGTACACCGGATCATCCGATTGGTGCATGTATGGTTTCGCAAGAAGGTGCATGTTCAGCATATTATCAATATGGAGGAATATAATTATGGAAAAATTTATTACCTTGGCACATGGAGCAGGTGGAAAGCATACAAGTGAGTTAATTGAAAGTGTTTTTAAGGCACATTTTTATAATCCCTTATTTACAGGAGATGATGCAGCTATACTACCTATCCCAGGGGAAAAGTTAGCTTTTTCGACCGATGGTTTTATTGTTTCACCACCAGATTTTGCTGGTGGAAATATAGGAAAATTAAGTATTTGTGGTACGGTCAATGACTTAGCTTGTATGGGAGCTAAACCAATGTATTTATCTTGTGCTATGGTTATTGAGGAAGGATTGCCTGTTGAGGATTTAAAGCGGTATGTTACCTCTATGGAAGATACAGCAAAAGAAGTAGGGGTTTTGATTGTTGCAGGTGATACGAAAGTTGCGGGTAAGGGACAGGTTGATAAATTATTTATTACGACGACGGGAATAGGTAAAGTGACACCAGGATTATCCCTTTCGGGGACAAAAGCAAAACCAGGTGATGTGATTATGGTTACTGGTGATATCGGTCGCCATGGATGTACGATATTGTTAGCACGAAATAAATTTGGTATTGATGCAGAAATTACTAGTGATTGTGCACCATTATGGTCGTTAGTAGACAATATGCTAAAAGCAACAAGGGATATTCACGTCATTCGAGATGCTACTCGCGGTGGTGTGGGTACAGTATTATATGAAATTGCTGCACAAAGCAAAGTAGGTATTTGTTTGAAAAGTACAGCAATTCCTGTTCATCCTTCTGTTCGTGGTGTTTGTGGTTTATTAGGTTTAGAGCCGTTATATTTGGCTTGTGAAGGGCGTATGGTGATTATTGTTCCAGAAGCACAAGCAATGAAGGCGCTAGATACGTTACGTCATTCGCCACATGGTGAAGAAACGGCTATTATTGGACGCGTAACAGATGAATTGGTAGGACATGTTGTGATGGAAACAGAAATTGGTACGAAAACGATGTTACCTCCACCGCGGGGGGAATTATTACCTCGCATATGTTAAGGGCTGGGGTATAGATATGGAGTATATTATATGAGAAAAATAGCCATTTATGGTAAAGGTGGGATTGGCAAATCGACAACGGTTTGTAATATGTCCGCAACGTTAGCCGATATGGGATTAAAAGTTATGCAAATTGGTTGTGATCCAAAAGCTGATTCGACATCTACGTTACATGGAAAGGGAAAAATATCAACAGTACTTGACTTAATTCGTGAATATGAAGATGATGTACCATTAGAAAAAATGGTTACTTTAGGGTATAAAGATATTGTTTGTGTAGAAGCGGGGGGACCTATACCTGGAACAGGCTGTGCAGGTAGAGGGATTATTGCCGCATTAGAGATGTTAGAAGAACAAGGTGCGTATGATGTTTATCAACCAGATGTAGTTTTTTATGATGTATTAGGTGATGTTGTATGTGGTGGATTTTCTATGCCTATGCGTAATGGTTATGCTGATACAGTTTATATTGTTACGTCTGGGGAAAATATGGCTATCTATGCAGCCGCTAACATTGCTATGGCCATACATAGTTTTCGTGATCGTGGGTATGCTCGATTAGGTGGCCTTATTTTAAATAAACGCAATGTACATCACGAAGAAAGAAAGGTTAATGAATTAGCACAGGAAATACAAGCACCTATTTTGGGTATATTAGATCGCAGTGAAACCGTAACGAAAGCCGAAGAATTAAAAAAAACAGTTGTTGAAGCATTTCCTGAAAGTAAGATGGCACAAGAATATCGTGTGTTAGCTCAGGCAATATATAAAGATGCGTTGAGGTGAGATGATGTTAGTACATGTTCAAGAAACAGAAAAAAAGCAAAAAAATTGCTTTGTTCTTCCTATAAAAGACGCATCTTTTCCTACTTTTTTTTATGATGGGTTGCAATATTCACCGCCCGCAAGAGGTACGTGGAATATTGTGCATACGAATATGTTAGTGCCTGGATCACATCAAATTTATATTTGTGCATTAGGATGTTTGCGTGGGGTTGTATTGACAGCTGCAGAAATGGGGGCTTTATCACGTTTTTCTTCTATTGTTATCGAAGAAAAACAATTATTCGATGGTACGATGGAAGATGTTATTATTCGTGGTATTGGAGAAATCATAGCACGCTTACCAAGTATGCCGACAGCTTGTTTTTTATATCCTTCGTGTGTGCATCATTTTATGGGATGCGATTTACGAGGCATATATAAACAACTAACAACCTTATATAAAGAAACAAAATTTGTTCTTTGTTGGATGGATCCCATTCGGCGTAATTCAAAATTAACAGCGGAAATGCGTACACGAAGGCAAATTTATAGTTTAATTGAACCGCAACAAAAAGATCCCTTGGCGATTAATATAATTGGTAGCAATTTACCTATTCTGAATACTTGTCAATTATATGAGTTGTTACAACAAAATGGATATCATGTGTATCAATTGCCGACATGTAAAACGTATGATGAATATCAAAAAATGGGGTCTAGTATATTAAATATTGGGCAAGAACCATTAGCTCATGTAGCGTTGGATGCCTTAGAACAACGATTAGGACAAGCACAACTATATATTTCTAATGCGTGGAATTATGAGGAAATAGAACAGCATTTACAACAAGTAGCAATGCAACTTCACATTCCATGTCCTGCGTATGAGCAAGAAAAAAAACAATGTGATGCAGCCTTGTTAGGGGCATTACAAGTGGTGCAAGATAGACCTATTGCCATTGATTTTACGGCTGTAAGTAGACCATTTTCTTTAGCTAGGTTGTTGTTAAAACATGGTTTTTTGGTAGATCGTATATATTGTGATGTAGCCAGTGCTGATGAAGCGGCCGATGTTTCGTTTTTACAGATGCATTATCCAGATGTCATGATTTACTCAGTTCGGCATGTGAATATGAAAGGGCAGGTGGAAAAAGGTCAATCGGAATATGTAGCTATTGGGCAAAAAGCGGCTTATTATACAGGAACTAGTCATTTTGTGAACATTGTAGAAGGTGGCGGCTTACGAGATTTTGCAGGTATTATTGAATTAGCGAAAAAATTATCTGAAGCAGTTCGTCAGGAACAGCGAGCGGAAGAGGTTATTCAACATAAAGGGTGGGGGTGTACATTATGTCAATGAAAGAAGTCGTAAGTCGTGTTTCGACTTATTCGGCAGATACTTTTGGGGTCTGTTCGGCGTTGTTTGAATTGGGTGGAATGACGGTTATTCATGATCCTTCTGGGTGTAATTCTACGTATACAACACATGATGAACCACGTTGGTATCATTCAGATAGTTTAATTTTTATTACGGGACTGACTGAAAAAGATGCGGTTTTAGGCAATGAAGAGAAAATGATTCAAGATGTTTTACAAGCGGCGGATACATGTAAACCACGATTTATTACGTTGTTATGTACGCCTGTACCGTTAATGATGGGAACGGATTTTAAGGGAATGGCAAAGCTTATTGAAGAAAAAGCACATGTACCAGTATTTTGGGCAACAACGAATAGCATGAATACGTATGAAAAAGGTATCTCATGGGCATATGCGATGATTGCGGAACGATTAGTTACGGCACCAAAAACGGCATTTACTTGTTGTTCGTGGCAGCCTTCTTTTGCTAGTGCAGGACAAGGTAACAAGATTAATATAATTGGTATGACACCGCTTGATTTTGCTCTTAATGGTAGTGAAAAGGCACTTCGACGCTGTTTAACGAGGATGGGATTAGTCGTGACATCTATTTGGTCCATGGGAAGTGTTTATGAAGAAATTATAGGTTCTGCTATGGCTGATGTAAATTTAGTTGTTTCATATGGAGGGGAAAGGGCTGCAAAGATATTGCAGCAACGTTTTGCCCAACCGTATGTCGTAGGCATTCCTTTATATCCGATACAGTCGGTGTTAGAAAAAGCGATTTATAAGGCAATAGAAACGAAGCGTGTACAATATCCATTAGTAGAGATAAGAGCAAAACAAAAGGGTGAGCATGTAATTCTTGGTGAAAGTGTATATGCTACATCTATTGCTGCTGCTTGGGAGCAATGTACGGGTCAACATATGGATGTATTTTGTCCCGTTACACCAGCAAAAGGAACACTTCTTGAAACGGATTGGCAGATTACTTCAGAAGGGGAATTGATGGAACGATTACAGTCGTATAAAATGATTATTGCAGATCCATTATATAAAGCGATTATACCGTCATCTGCTACGTTTGTACCCTTAGGTCACGAGGCTTTTTCAGGTCGTATGTATCAAGATGACATACCTAATTTAATGAAAGCGTTTAATGATTTTTTTGCGACTTATATAGAAAGTGTGAATATACATGGGAATGAATGAAACGCCGTCGGGAGAACGTATTCATATTGGTTTTTTTGGGCGACGAAATGCGGGAAAGTCAAGTTTAGTCAATGCTATTACAGGGCAAACTGTTTCTATTGTTTCCGCTGTAAAAGGGACGACGACGGATCCAGTGAAGAAAGCGATGGAAATTTTACCGTTAGGTCCAGTAATGTTAATTGATACACCGGGGTTTGACGATGTTGGTGTATTGGGTAAGAAACGAATAGAGCGAACCGAAGCGGTACTTCATCAAACGGATATAGCAGTGGTGGTGGTAGATGCTACGCTCGGCATGACGGATTTAGAAAAAACGTTGATTGAGCTTATTCATAAAAAAAATATTCCCTATCTACTGGTATACAATAAAGCTGATAAAGTGATTTCTTATCAGAAGCATGGCGATGATAAGGCGGTGTATGTAAGTGCGGTTACACGGGAAGGTGTAGAAGAAGTAAAACAAAGGCTTATTCAATTGAAGCCTAAAGAAGAAGACTATCCTATTGTGAAGGATATCGTAACGGTCGGACAATTTATTCTTTTGGTGGTTCCCATTGATACGGCCGCACCTAAGGGACGGTTAATTTTACCGCAACAACAAACGATTAGAGAATTATTAGATGCACAGTGTACCGTGTTGGTCGTACAAGATGTGATGCTAGAAGCCACGTTAAAAAAATTGCAATATAAAGTAGATATGGTGATTACTGATAGTCAAGTATTTTCATTAGTCGCACAAGTAACACCGGTAGATATTCCTATGACTTCTTTTTCCATTCTTATGGCTAGACATAAAGGTTTTTTGGAAACGGCTATTCGTGGCGTAGAAAAGATTCGCCATCTTCAAAATGGTGATAATGTGTTAATTTCGGAAGGTTGTACACATCATCGTCAATGCGATGATATTGGTACGGTAAAATTACCGCGGTGGATAGCAGAGTTTACGGGAAAAAAATTACATATCCATACTTCTTCGGGAAATGAATTTCCGTCTTGCTTAGATCAGTATGATGTAATTATTCATTGTGGCGGGTGTATGCTGAATAGTAGGGAATTGCAACATCGCATGGAAAAAGCAACTCGACAAGGTGTATTCATTACAAATTATGGCACGGCAATTGCTTATATGAAAGGTATTTTAGGAAGAAGCTTAAGTGTTTTTCCCGAATTGCAAAAATTAATAAAATAAAGATGATTTTTATAAAAAATAAAATGACGTTGTCTTGACGGCGTCATTTTTTTAGTGATAAAATTTTATTATCATAATAAAGGGGTAAGGTGCGATGAAATCTATTACAGAATATATTCCGCTAGTTCATTTTTTAGGTAATGCGTTAGGTAAACAATGTGAAGTTGTTTTGCATGATGTGACGAATTTAGAACATTCGATTGTAGCTATTGCAAATGGTCATGTTAGTGGTAGACAAGTAGGGGGACCGTTAACGGATTTTACGTTAAAATTATTAAAAAATGAGGTTACGAAGCATGAAAACTGGGTAGTTAATTATTGGAGTCAAAGTAAAACGGGTCGAAAATTTAGATCGTCATCTTATTTTTTGCGGAATGCGAAAGGACAGGTCATCGGAGTATTATGTCTAAATTATGATATTCAGAATTATTTAGATATAAGAGCAGTATTAGATAAGTTGGTATTAGGTCCTTTAGCTGTAGATTTTATGGAAAAACAAAGTCGAGCGTGTGAAAATTTTAATACGGATGCACAAAGTGTAATAGATGCTATGATTATGAAACGATTAGCACCTTATGAAATAGAGGCAAAACGATTATCTGTGGGGGAACGGATTAAAATTACAAAGCAATTAAATCATGATGGTTTATTTTTATTAAAAGGGGGAATTAGTGCTTTAGCACGGCATTTATCTGTATCAGAACCGACCATTTATAGATATTTACAACAGATACGGTAATATAGGGGCATAAGAGGTGATGAGGATGAAAAAGGATTGGGAAAAAATAATTGATATATTGCATGATGAGGTAGTTCCAGCTACGGGATGTACGGAACCCGTGTCGTTAGCATTTGCTGCAGCAGTGGCAGCTAGTAAGTTACAAGAACCGGTAGTACGTATACAAGCAAGAGTATCACCTAATTTAATGAAGAATGGAATGGGGGTGATGGTGCCTGGTACGGGTCGACCAGGGTTATATATTGCTGCGGCAGTAGGGGCATTAGGGGGAAATCCTAATGCTGATTTACAGGTTTTAGAAGGTATTACACAAGATCATGTGAATAAAGCTATAGATATGGTTGAACAGCAATTGGTTTCTGTAGATATCGCCTATGATGTGCCTTATGTGTTATATGCAGAAGCGGTTCTTATAGGGAAAGCACATTGCGTCAAAGTTTGTATTTCTGATAGGCACACAAATGTTATATATATAGAAAAAGACGGGAA
Source organism: Megasphaera sp. UPII 135-E (assembly GCF_000221545.1). Classification (NCBI taxonomy): domain Bacteria; kingdom Bacillati; phylum Bacillota; class Negativicutes; order Veillonellales; family Veillonellaceae; genus Megasphaera; species Megasphaera sp. UPII 135-E. The sequence continues at coordinate 5,999 of NZ_AFUG01000043.1, read as the reverse complement.
TGTTTTATTTCAAAAATCAGCAGATGATACGAATGACAAGGAAAATAAAGAAGCATTTTTACAGTCATTGACGATAAATAAGATTATTGATTTTGCAGAACAGGTGCCGATAGAAGCGATTCAATTTATAGCTGAAGCGGGTGATATGAATGAAACACTTTCACAGGTAGGTCTAGCCGGAAAATATGGATTGCAAATTGGTGCAACCTTAATGAAGCAGCAACAAAGTGGTCTTATGGGAACGGATTTACAATCAAATGTTATTATCCGTACGGTAGGTGCTTCCGATGCTAGAATGGGTGGAGCCAAGTTACCGGCGATGACCAATTCTGGTTCGGGAAATCAAGGAATTTCTGCTACGATGCCTGTTGTTGTGGTGGCTGATTATGTACACGCCACTACGGAAGAGCGGTTGCGTGCTATGGTTTTATCTCATGTTACAGCTATTTATGCTCATGCGTTTTTGCCTAAGTTATCGGCACTTTGTGCAGCGATGACGGCTTGTATAGGTGCAGCCGTTGGTATGGCCTGGCTACTTTCTAAAAAACATGAACGTTCGGTTATTTGTAATGCGATCTGTAATATGACGGGGGACTTATCTGGCATGATTTGTGATGGTGCAGCAAATAGTTGTTCTATGAAAGTCGCCTCGGCGAGTGCGGCCGCATTTAAAGCGGTGCTGTTAGCGATGGAAGGGATCCGTGTCAGTGGGCATGATGGGGTAGTGGCGTTTGATGTGGATGAATGCATTCGTAATATAGGTATATTGGCTACTTCTGGTATGAAGCAAACGGATGAAGAAATTCTACATATCATGTTAAATAAAAATAAAATGAAAGTGTAGGCATTCATAGTAGGTATAGTTATTCTACTATATAGGCTGTATGTATAGGATACAGGTGGTATAATATACATAGCAATAAGCATAACGGAGATGGTGAGGTGTATATTATGCAAAAAAGAAAAGTTGCTGTAATTGGAGCTGGTCATGTAGGATCTCATGTTGCTTTGAGTTTAGCTCAAGCAGGAACAGCAAATGAGATTGTTTTATTGGATTGCGTAAAAGAAAAAGCTGTCGCACAAGCAATGGATATAGATGATTGCTTAAGTGGAGCTTTGTGTGGTTATTCTGTTTCTATTGCGGCAGGTACTTATCAAGATATAGAGGATGCGGATATTTTGATTCTGGCATTTGGGCGTAGTCGTCGTGCTGGTGAAAATAGATTGGATTTATTTGATGATTCTATTCGTATGGCTAATGATATTATTAAACATTTGAAAAGCATACAGTTTAAAGGTATCATGATTAGTATTTCTAATCCCGCCGATATTATTTGTGAATATATCCGACGAAAAATGGGATGGGATAGAAAACGTTGTTTTTGTACTGGTACAGGGTTAGAAACATATCGTTTATTACGGGTATTATCCAGACGTACGGGTATTAATCGACGGGATATCAATGGATTTTGTATGGGTGAACACGGAAACTCGGGATTTATTGTGTGGTCGCATGTATATTTACGCAACACCCCTATTTTGCATATTCACAAAGATGCGTTTTCTGAAGATGTTTTGGATAAACAGACTATTCAAGAAGAAGTTCGTTGGGCTGGCGATATGGAAGTTGAAAATAAAGGATGCACTGAGTTTGGGATTGCTAATGTAGTCAATCAATTAGTGGCGGATATTTTTGGTGATCAAAAAAGAATGCATCCTTGTTCGGTGGCCTTAAAAGGAGAGTATGGACAAATTGATGTTGCTGTTGGGGTTCCTTGTATAGTAGGAAAAAATGGGATTGAAAAAGTACTTGAAATACCTTTGACAGCGGAAGAACAAGAAGCGTTTGTACACACGTGTGAGATTATCAAGGGATTTTTAAAACGTGCCGATGAAGTGCAGTAATGGGATAAATCAACCGTATGATAAAGTAACTTGATAGGGAAAGGTTAAATTGCTCTTTCTTTTTTATCAGCATATCTTGACTACATTGGTATAGTATTTTATAATGTAGAATAATAAAAGATATTTATAATTAAATGTATAATAAAAAGCTGGTCATGATGTAATCATGACCAGTTGATGTATAAGGAGAACAATATGAAAAAAATTATGGCATTTTATTTAACGGACTGTCCTTATTGCAAAAAGGCTAAGGAAGCATTACAAGAGTTAAAAAATGAATATGATGAGTATCGTGATATTATGGTGGAATGGCATGAAGAAATGCAAGAACCTGAAATGGTTACAGGGTATGTTTATACGTATGTACCTGTTATGTATTGGGAACAGGAAAAATTATATGAAGCTCAGCCAGGACAAACATATGATGAAATTAAGGCATTTGTAAAAGCTGCATTAGATAAAGTGTCAAAAAAGGGTTAATACGGTAAGATTGACTCTATAGCGGTAGCACATTTTTCGACAGCAATACGCAATGTTTCTTTTGATATAATTAAGGGAGGATTAAAATATAAGACATCGCCGATAGGTCGTAAAACGAGTCCGTCTTTCATGGCATTTCTAAAGATATGCCAACCGATTCTTCGCGTGGAATTAAAAGCTTTTTTTGTTTTTTTATCTTGTACTAATTCGATGGCGTTAATCATATTTATATGACGTATTTCCCCTATATTGGGATGATCTTTTAGACGATTTTTTAAGCAAGTATGTAAATAAAGTGCTTTCTCTCTTGATTTTTTTATTACTTGATCGCGGTTGAGTATTTTTAATACTTCTACAGCCGTGGTACAAGCTAGTGGATTGCCAGCATAGGTGTGACTATGCATAAATGCCTTGTGCTTATTGTAATCAGCATAGAATGATTGATATATTTCTTCGGAGGTAATCGTCAAAGCCATGGGTAAATAACCGCCCGTTAGTCCTTTAGAAGTACATAATATATCGGGACTTACATGGGCTTGTTCAATGGCAAACATTGTTCCCGTTCGACCGAAACCTGCTGCAATTTCATCGTCAATTAATAATACGCCATAGGCCGCACACAATTCTTTTAATTTTGTTAAATAGGCAGGCGGATACATCCGCATACCAGCAGCACCTTGTAATAATGGTTCAACGATGAGGGCAACCGTGTCTTGCCCGTGTAGAGCAAATGCGTGTTCCGCATATTCAAAACATTCACATTGACAAGTCGTGCGTGTTTTATGATAAGGGCATCGATAGCAGTCTAAGCCGTCAATGCGAATATTTTCCATTAATAGAGGCTTATACAAACGGGCATATAAATCCATCGCACCCACGGATAAAGCACCGATGGTTTCTCCGTGGTAGGCGCTATTTAGACACATATATTTTGTTCGATGGGTTTGTCCAATTTGTAATTGATATTGAAAAGCCATTTTTAAGGCACATTCTACGGCGGAGGAACCGTTATCACAAAATTGAAAACGAGTTAACCCTTCCGGTAAAAGTGGTAATAAGGCTTGGCAAAGTCGTATTGCTGGCTCATGGGAAAAATTAGAAAAAATAACATGTTCCAAGGTGTCGAGTTGTTTTTTTATAGCTGCATTGATTTCAGGATGACAATGACCAAGTAAATTACACCACCAAGAACTAATGATATCAATATATTCTTTACCCTCATTGTCATATAAATAGCAATCTTTGGCATGATCAATAATAATAGGGGGGAAGACTTCTCCGTCTTTCATTTGTTGTGCTGGATGCCAAATGTGCATCTTATCTAGCATTGTTAAATTTGTTGATAACATGGTTATACTCCTTCATATAAGGCGGCTAGTTTAGTTATATCTGCATCGAGTAATTGGGCATTTTCTGGAACTTTGGCGATGAGAGGTAATTGTGTTAATTCTTGTATGAGTGCGATATTATCATTTTCCATCAAGGTGTCATGATAACAGTTGGCAATGAATCCTTTTACAGGAAGATTATAAGATTTCATATAGTGGGCAGTTAAGAAAAAGGCGTTGATAGAACCTAGCCCAATAGTGCCAACAATGATAGACGGGATGTGCAACCAACGAATAATGTCGGCTAAATAGTAGGATTGAGTAGAATCGTGACGAATAGGACAAATAATTCCGCCACTACCTTCTACGGTTACATAAGGATAGGTAGATAATACTTGCCTCCAGCCAGTTAAAATTATCTCTTTTTCAATTGGTCGGTTTTCTAGTTTACTTGCTAAATGAGGAGAAACGGCATGTTGAAAAAGATAAGGAACTAACATACTTTCGGGTTCGTTGATTTGAGCGATACGGTTTACGTAGCCTGCATCACTTTCATATAGCGACGCAGCACCACTAATAGCGGCTTTATAATAGCCAACATTGTAATTGGCTTGGCGAAGTGTTTTGATTAATAGGGCAGTTATATAGGTTTTTCCTACATTTGTACCTGTTCCGGTTATGAATAATCCGTTAGACATAATAGACTCCTTTTTATAAAATTAACTTATTGAAATGTAATTTTTTGGCAATTAGGGCAGCTAATGCACAAAGGCAAATATCGCCAGGAACGGCTAGAATAAAGCAGTATAAAAATAATGACCATAGTGTCATTTCCTGACCTAAATATAAGGTGGTTATAGCATATAGATATACCATTCCACCAGCGTAGACAATTAAAAGTCCTATGATATTAATAAAAAATAAATTAATAAATGACCAATGGGATATCCGTCTAGACAGATAACCAATGGTAATTGAACCAAGCATAAAGCTGAGTAAATAACCAAAGGTAGGTTGGAAGATATATGCAGGACCACCACCGGCAGTAAATATAGGTAATCCGAAAAGACCTAATATAATGTAGAGTCCTACGGCAAGACCACCACCATAGCTACCCAATAATAGTCCAGCTAATGTAGTAAACAATAATTGAAGTGTAAATGGACATATAGGAACGGGAATGCGAATAAAAGCACCGATAGCTATTAACGCGGTGAAGATAGCAATAAATACTAGTAATCTTGGATTTGATAAAGAGTTTGTTGATGTGTTTTTCATTAAAAGACACTCCTTTTTTTGAAAGTATGATTTTTCCGCCTATTAGTATACGAATAAAAAAAAGATGTGTCAACGTTTGTCATCACAATTAAAGTTAACAATACAAGCGATTTTGATACTTGATTAGGAGGATAATATGCGTGTTGGAGAAGGAATTATAGAAGAAATTTTAGAAGATGGGTTGGCTAAAGTTAGAGTGAATAAAGATAGTGTATATGTAGTGTGTGGGTCTTGCTTTGGTGCGGAACGAGTGGTTATTACAGCACATAATAAAATTGGTGCACAAAAAGGTGAAAATATACAGTATCATGTAGAAGATAGCCATTTAATTTATGGATCTTTTTTATGTTTTATATTGCCTTTGTTATTTATTGCTGTGGGAGCAGGTAGTGGCTATGGTATTGGTATAGAATTAGGATATAATATGGTTCTTTGTGCGATAGGAGGAGCTATTATCGGCATTTTAGTATCTATGGGATTTTGGAAGTTAGTAGATCGAAATATTTCTGCTATGGTAGATTCTAGACCTTGTATTTGTAAGATTTTAGAATCAGAAGAAAATGATGGGATGGAAGAAGATATATAAAATAAGTAGGAGAGCGTCTACGCTCTCCTACTTATTTTATTCAAAAAAAAACTCCTCATAAAAGGAGTTTTTGGAGCCACTTATTGGATTTGAACCAACGACCCTCTCATTACGAATGAGATGCTCTACCAGCTGAGCTAAAGTGGCAAGTTCTTGTTTAGTATAATATTTAAAACTAGTTTTGTCAATACATTGCAAAGGAACATTGAAGGAGAAATGAGGAATCGGTATGGCGTATAAGATTACATCTAGGTGTGTGCTTTGCTATTATTGTGTGCAAATTGCTCCTACGGTGTTTTTTTATGATTCAGAAGCAAAACATATATGTATACAAAATATTGTGAACGATGAATCAACGGTGGAATTGTTAGAAGATGCTCGCAGCTGTTGTCCGACGGGAGCTATTATAAAATGATTTAGAG